>DATAZN010000296.1:0-12604 GCA_036272035.1 Mycobacterium sp.
GCCGCCTCGTAGCCGATGGCCCGGTCGTATTCGGTTGCATGGCCGATCGATTCGTGAATGGTCAGCCAAAGGTTGGTCGGGTCGATCACCAGGTCCGTCGGCCCGGCGGCGACGCTGGGTGCCTTCATCTTCTCGGCCAGCTGCGACGGCAGTTGAGCGAGCTCGTCGGTCCAGTTCCACACATCGTCGCCGGCCAGTACCTCCCAGCCACGACCCATCGGCGGTGCCAGCGTGCGCATCGAGTCGAACCCGCCGCCGGCGGTGTCCACGGTGACCGCCTCCAAACGAGGCTGCGACCTGACCCGTTGCTGCGTGATCGACGAGCCGACGGTGTCGGCGTAGAAGGTCTGCTCTTTGACGGACTGCAGGCTGGCCGACACGTGATCGACGCCGTCGGCGGCCAGCAGCCTGCCGGAGTATTCGTCGAGCACCGTGATCTTGTCGGCGAGCGGCACGGTGAACGGGTCGATGCGATAGCTCGACACCCAGGTGGCGTCGGTGTACACCGGCTCGGGCGCCAGCTCGATGCGGTCGGTGTTCAGTGCGGCCAGCGTGCGGGCCACCGCCACCGCGCGACGGGCCGTATCCGCGGCGACTTCCGGAGACAGCTCGGCGTGCGACGCGAAGCCCCACGTGCCGTCGACCACAACCCGGACGGCCAGGCCGATCTCGCGGTTGAGCACCGCGGTCTCCAACTCGCCGTCGCGCAACTGGATGATCTCGTTGACCAGCCGGTGAATTCGCAGGTCGGCGTGCGTCGCTCCGGCCGCGGTGGCAGCAGTTAGCGCAGCGTCGGCGAGTTCGTGGCGCGGCAGGCTGAGGAAGTCGGCATCGATCCCCCGGTTCGGTGTCACGACTCCACCGTATCGACCAGCTTTATTGACGTCCCCGACCGGCTTAGGCCGGTCGGTTCCAACTCCGTCCCAGCTAGGCAGCAGGGGAACAGGGTTGAGGTTCACGGTTCACAGACCAATCAATACCCACCACGCTGCCGTCATCGGGACCTGGAATAGATTCGGGAATGGCGGCAAAAGCGATATGCCAGCGCCCTGATCGATCCAAAGTGACTCGGAAAGACTTCACGACCTCGGGGATCTCGCGGGTCCACCGAAACCAAACCCAACCCACCTTGGGTATCCATACCTGCCCATAGTGGCGGCTCAGCCGCTTGAGGTGGCGCGGTTTGAATCCGACCTGCCGAAATCCTTCGTGCCTGCCGGCCTTGCGCCACGTCGGGCGACGGTGGGTGCCGTTGAAAAAGTTGCGCATCCCTTGGGCGAAGTCCCGCAACGCCTGCTGCTGCACGACATGCGACCCGGCCGCCAGCCACTCGCATTCGGCGCGGACCGCAGTCAACTGGGCACATTGCTCGTTGTAACGGGGTGCCTGGCGTCCTGGCTGCCAGTGCTGCTGCTGCTCGACGGCCAGATTCCACACAAACCGGGCATGGCGACAATGCTCGGCCAATACTGGCACCTGCTCAATACTAGGAAGCAACCGAAACCTGCACACACCCGCAACATAGGCGCGGGCACCGACAACACCCCGAAAGGAGCAACGCGGCAATTTTCTCCTCCGGCTACAGCCAGGAGTTTTCACACGCCGCAAATCCGATGAAGAACACCGGGCGCCGATCGACCGCGTTGGGGTATGCGTTGATCGCGCCGAGCCTGTTCGGCGTGGTGACGTTTCTGCTGCTGCCGATCTTGGTGGTGGTGTGGCTAAGCCTGCATCGCTGGGACCTGCTCGGGCCGATCGAGTATGTCGGAGGCCAGAATTGGCGCTCGGTGCTCACCGACAAGACGTTCGGCAATTCGCTGCTGGTGACATGTGCGTTCGTGGCGATCGTGGTCCCGGTACAGACCGCGCTCGGCTTGGCTGTCGGCGCGCTGCTGGCCCGCGATCTGCCTGGCAGTGGTTTGTTCCGCACGATTTACGTGCTGCCGTGGATCAGCGTCCCGCTGGCGATCGCGGTGCTGTGGCGCTGGATTTTGGCACCCACCGATGGCGCCGTCAGCACGGTGCTGGGGCATCGCATCGAATGGCTCACCGATCCCGGTCTGGCTCTGCCGGTGGTGTCGGCGGTCGTCGTGTGGACCAACGTCGGATACGTCGCGCTGTTCTTCCTCGCCGGCATCCTGGCCATCCCCGCTGAGATCCACTCCGCGGCGCGCATCGACGGCGCGACCTCCTGGCAGCGATTCCGGCGCATCACCCTGCCGATGCTGCGGCCGACCATGTTCTTTGTATTGGTCACCGGAGTGATCAGTGCCGCACAGGTCTTCGACACGGTCTACGCGCTGACCGGCGGCGGGCCGCAGAACCGCACGGATCTGGTCGCGCACCGCATCTACGCCGAGGCATTCGGGTCCGCGGCCATCGGCCGGGCGTCGGTGATGGCGGTGGTGCTGTTCGTCATCCTGGTCACCATCACCCTCGCACAGCACTTGTACTTCCGACGTCGGATCAGCTATGACCTCACTTAAAAAGCCCTCGGTGGCACTGCTCTACCTCGGCCTGGCGGTGGGCGCGGTGATCACACTGGCGCCGTTCGGACTCGGCGTGCTTACCTCATTCACGTCGGCGCATCAGTTCGCGACCGGCACACCGTTGACGTGGCCGCGGCCGCCAACGCTGGTCAACTACACCAACCTGGGCGGCGCGGGTTTCGGCCGGGCACTGGCGGTAACGGCATTGATGACAGCGGTGAGTCTGCTTGGACAGCTGAGCTCGTCAGTGGTGGCCGCGTACGCGTTCGCCCGGCTGCGCTTTCCCGGCCGAGACGGACTTTTCTGGGTCTATCTCGCGACGTTGATGGTGCCGGGCAGCGTGACGGTGGTGCCGCTGTATCTGATGATGGCGCAACTGGGGTTGCGGAACACATTCTGGGCCTTGGTGTTGCCGTTCGTCTTCGGCTCCCCGTACGCAATCTTCCTGTTACGTCAGCACTTTCGCACGATCCCGGATGACCTGATCAACGCCGCTTACCTGGACGGCGCCACCACGCTGGATGTGATCTTGCATGTGGTCGTGCCATCCAGTCGGCCGGTGATCGTGACGCTGATGCTGATCACCGTGGTGTCGGAATGGCACCACTTCCTGTGGCCGCTGATCATCACCAGCGGCACCAAATGGCAGGTGTTGACGGTGGCGACGGCAGCCCTGCAATCCCGCTACAACGCGCAGTGGACTCTGGTGATGGCCGCGGTCGGCGCTGCGGTCGTGCCACTGCTGGTCTTGTTCCTGATTTTCCAGCGGCACATCGTGCGGTCGATCGTCGTCACGGGGCTCAAGTGACACGGCCGCGGTTTTCCACACTGTTCGCCCTGGGCTGGGTGCTTGTCGCCGCGTTACTGGCTGCTGCGGCGGTGCTGCTGGACGTGACGGCCCGACCGCCCAGCGGCAAAATCGTTGTGACCGTGCGACTGTGGGATCAGCAGGTCGCCAAGGCGTATCGGCTGTCGTTTGCCGCATTCACCCGGACACACCCCGACATCGAAGTCCGAACCGATGTCGTCTCGTATTCCACCTACTTCAACACCCTGCGGACTGACGTCGCCGGCGGCACGGCCGACGACATTTTTTGGCTGTCCAACGCCTACCTCGCCGGATACGCCGACAGCGGCCGGCTGACAGATGTCGGGGCAACCTTCGGGCCCGGTATCGCATCGACGTGGGAACCGTCGGTAGTCCAGCAGTTCACCCGAGACGGAAGGCTGTGGGCAGTTCCTCAACTGACCGATGCCGGCATCGCGTTGTACTACAACGCGGACCTGCTCGCCGCGGCGGGAGTCGACCCCGCCGCGTTGACGACACTGCGGTGGAATCCAGGCGGCGACGACACACTGCGACCGCTGCTGGCCCGGCTGACCGTCGACGCCGACGGACGTTCCGCGGACACACCGGGTTTCGATCCCAACCGGATCCGGCGATGGGCGTACAACGCGGCCAACGACGCGCAGGGTATCTACCTCAACTACATCGGATCGGCGGGCGGCGTCTTCCAGGACGGTGATCGGTTCGCGTTCGACAACCCGGCTGCCGTCGAGGCTTTCACCTATCTGGTGAAGCTGATCGACCACGACCACGTTGCGCCGCCCGCTTCGGACACCAACGAGAACGGCGACTTCTCCCGCAACGAGTTCCTGGCCGGCAAGATGGCGCTGTTTCAATCCGGCACCTACAACTTGGCCGCAATCGCCGGGCAAGCCAACTTCCACTGGGGCGTCACGATGATGCCCGCAGGCCCGAAGGGCCGGGTCAGCGTTACCAACGGCGTTGCTGCGGCAGGTAATTCGGCCTCCCCACACCCCGAGGCGGTACGCCAGGTGCTGGCTTGGATGGGCAGTACCGAGGGCAATCAGTACCTCGGCCGTCAGGGCAGCGCCATTCCTGCGGTCACCGCAGCCCAAAAGGCCTACTTCGATCACTGGCTGAGCAAGGGTGTCGACGTCAAGCCGTTCTTCGACGTTCTCAAAGGCCCGCGCATCGCCGCTCCCGGCGGCACGGGCTTCCCCGCCGGGAATCAAGCCATCAAGCCCTATTTCGACGAGATGTTCCTCGGCCGTATCGATATCGCGACGACACTGCACCGGGCCCAGGAAGCCGCCAACGCGGCCGCGCGCGGTTAACGCCCGAGGGGGATTTCGAGCGCGACCGCCGCGGCGCACACCGCGACCGTGATCCCGAGCGCTATCCAGTCGGCCTGTTTCGGCCGTAACGGCAGCGCCGAGATCTGGCCGATCCCACCGCGCGCGGTAATGGCGTCGCCCATCTCGTCAGCGCGCCGCAGCGTCACCGTGAGAGCCGCGGTGATCAGGTCGACCACTTCCAGCGCCCAGCGTCGGCGGCGTGCCCTGCGGTTGTCGGCGACCCGCTTGGGCCGCAACCGGCGTGCGGCGTAGAGCACCCGGAATTCGTCGATCAGCATCGGGAATGCACGCAGCGCCAGCGCGATGGTGACGGCCCACTCGTCGACCGGGACCCGTAACCACCGTAGCGGCCGGCCCAAAGCGGCTACCGCAGGCGCTATTTCGGCGACATTGGTGGTCCAGGACACCATCGCACCCAGCCCGAGCAGCACGAACGACAACGTGGTTACCCGCAGGAAGTTCAGCAGCCCGCCGAGTCCGATCGGAACTCCGGCCACGTGAATCGTCGGGCTGCCGCCGGCGAACGCAGCGGACATCCCGCCAAGCGCCAACAGAATCCACAACCAGTGCGGCACATTGGGAAGCGCGCCGCGCGGAATGCGCGCGAGCCGGACCGTCGTCAGCACCAGCGCAGCCACCAGTCCGATGGCAATCCACCCCGGATAGAACGTCAGCAGCACCGAAATGCCGCCGACCGCGAGGAGTTTGGTGCCGGCCCACAGGTCGTGCACCACGGAGCTGCCGGGCACCGGACGCAGCAGCACGACCGAGCGAGACGGCCGGCGTTCGGATCGTTCGTCGGGTGGCGCCGTGGTCACGACAATCCCCCAGCTGCCGCGGTGACCGCGTGCAGCACGCCGTCACGCAGATCCAATGTGCGCGGGCAGAGCTCTTCCAAGCCGGCGAAGTCGTGGGATATCACCACGACGGTCAGACCCTGCTCACGGCGCAGCTCCTCGAGCAATCGCACCAAACCGCTCTGGGTGATCGCGTCGAGACCTGCCAACGGCTCGTCGAGAATCAGCGCCCGCGGCGACCGTGCCAGCAGACCGGCCAGCACGACCCGGCGCATCTGGCCGCCGCTGAGCTGATCGATGCGCCGCTTGGCCAACGTGCTGTCCAACCCCACGACGGCGAGCGCGGTCGCCACCCGGTTCTGGTCCTTGGGCGAAAAGCCCGCCGCCGAAGCCACTTCCAAGTCGACCCGACTGCGCATCAGCTGCAGTCGCGCCGCCTGAAACGACAGTGCCACCGCGCCGACCTGTTCGTGCGAGGGTCGGCCGTCAAGCAGGCAAGAGCCGGTGGTCGGTACTGTCAGCCCGGCGAGAATCCACGCCAGCGTCGACTTGCCCGACCCGTTGCCGCCGTGGATCAACAAACCATCGCCCTGGTGTACCGCGAAGTTGACGTCGCGCAGTGCGGCCTTGGCCCACGGCGTCCCGCTGTTGTATTCGTGGCTGACGCCGGTGACCTCGAGGATTGCCGGACCAGACTCGTGGCCCATCGCCGGCGTCGCCGCCGGCACAGCAACCGTCTCGACCATGCTGGTGTTGTCCCCCGACTCGCTGAGATTGATTGTGCTGTCGGCGGATTCGGCTTCGTTGTTGTAATGCGTGATGTGCACGAGCGCAGTCCGGTGCCGCTGCTTCAGGCCGGACAACACGCCGAGCAGCGCTTCACGGCCCTCCTGGTCGACCATGCTGGTGACTTCGTCGGCGATGAGCAAGGCGGGCTCGCGGGCCAGCGCGGCCGCCACCGCCAGTCGTTGCAACTCACCCCCTGACAAACTTCCGGTGTCGCGTTCGGCGTGCGATTCCAGGCCGACTTCGCGGAGCAACTGGGCGACGTCGGTGGTTGTCCCCGGCGGCAAGCCCCACACCACGTCGTCGGAGACCCGCGTGCCCAGCACCTGACTTTCCGGATGCTGCATGACCACCGCGGTGCCGCCCAATCGCCCTAGCCCCACCGCTCCGGGGCGCTCGATGGTGCCCGATGTCGGTTCCCGGCCGGCCAAGACCAGCATCAGCGTGGTCTTGCCAGAACCGTTGGCTCCGGTGATGGCCAAATGTTCGCCGGCCTTGACCTCCAGGTTCACCGGGCGCAGCGCGTCGTGGTCGGTGTTCGGATAGCGGAAGCGGACCTCGTCCAGCTGCACCGGCACGGGCCCAACGGGCCCAACCGACCCAGTGTCCAGCGGCGCATCGAGTTTGTGCACGTCGGGGATGCCGCGCATCCGGTTCAGCACCCGCGACAGCGCCCACCATCCGATCAGCGAGACGACCACGATCGAGACGGTGCCGTTGGCGAAGATCAGCCACGGCCAGTAGTGCAGCGCCTCAGCGAGGAACCATTGGAGTCCGTGGGCTGTCCTGTCGAGCCCATCCGCGATGCGTCGGCTCAGCGGGAATGGATGCTCGGTCACGAAGCGCCCGATTCCCGTCAGGACGGCCGCAACCCCGTTGATGTTGGCAGTGATCGCATCGAAGATCAGGTGCCGCAGCCGAGAGAGAAGCGCCAACGCCGCGACCGCGAACGCGTTGAACACCGCTCCGGCGAGGATGGAGACGACGATCACCGTCCCGGTACCCCGCTGCCTGCGCTTGACGACTCCGGTCAGTCCGCCCACGTAGGCGCTGTTGGCCACCGTCATCAAGCCGCCGAGGCCGGCGATCAAAAAGGCGATCAGACCGGCTGCCACCGTCCCGGCGATCAGCACGCGGAAGCGGTAGCGGTAAGCCAGCAACCCCATCGGCACAGTGCCCAGCAACGACAGCGCACCGGCGAACGGGACGACGATCGAGATGATCGCGGTGGCGGCGCACAGTGCGGCCATGACCGAGGACTGCGCGAGTTCGCCGGGACGCAGCGATCGGGAACCGGGGGTCCCCGACGCGGGGCGAGTCGCGTTCATTTCATCAATTCTGCCAGTTGTCAGGGGTGTTCCCCTTTAGCAAACATTGGCGGTTCATTTCAGTTAACGGCAGAAATAGGCCGGTAAGTGGTCTAGATAGCCTAGCTATGCAACTATATATGTATGACGTCATCCGTAACCACTCAGCGTGGCGTGGCCGAGGGGGCTGTCGCCGGACTGGGCGCGGATCTTCTCGCCGTCGTCGCGCGACTCAATCGCTATGCCACGCAACGCATTCAGATGCAATTGCCAGCTGCCCAAGCCCGCCTGCTGTCGACCATAGACGCCCACGGTGAGGCGCGAATCTGCGACCTGGCCGCGGTGGATCACTGCTCCCAGCCGACGATGACCACGCAGGTGCGACGGCTCGAAGACGCCGGCCTGGTCACCCGGACCGTGGATCCTGGTGATGCCCGGGCCGTCCGCATCCGGATCACGACCGAGGGTTTACAGACCCTTAACCGGGTCCGGGCCGATCGCGCCAGGGCCATCGAGCCACAGCTCGCATGCCTGAATGACACGGATCGACAGACCTTGGGAGACGCGGTAACCGTCCTGCGCCGCCTGCTCGAGGACGCGGCAGCCTTCCCGCGACCGGGGGCGTCTCGCTAGCGCTGCCCCGCCGGTCTCTGGCCAGCGCCTACGACCTACGGTCGGTGGCGGGATAATGGTCTCTCGACTCAAGACTGTGGGCGGCAAAGGGGGTGGCTGTGTCGACGGCAACGTTCGGCCCCCCCTTGGTCGTCTGGCTGGGCCCTCGTAGGTACAGCTTCCCCACCGGCCGCGATGTGACCGTCGGGCTCGACAGCAGCGCCGACATCCGCCTCCACGCCGTGGGCCCGTCAGCGATCCCGCCGCTGGTGGTACTGCATTACAACGGCGACCAGTGGATCGCCGTGGATCGCAGCGAAGCCGGGATTTTCGTCGACGGCGTGCGGATGTCGACCGTCTTCATCCACGACGGTCGAGCGATCACCCTCGGCGATCCGCAGTACGGGCCACGGCTGGTCTTCCAGCTCGCGGCGCCGCCTCCACCGCCACCGCAGGCCCCGCCGCCACCGATGCGGCCCGCGGCTCCATCAACACGCCCACCGCGCC
This sequence comes from Mycobacterium sp., assembly GCA_036272035.1. Taxonomy (GTDB): domain Bacteria; phylum Actinomycetota; class Actinomycetes; order Mycobacteriales; family Mycobacteriaceae; genus Mycobacterium. The sequence continues at coordinate 8,662 of DATAZN010000296.1, forward strand.
CCGTTCACCACAACCGGCCGCCCGTTCCGCCACCGCCGTTACGTCCGCCGCCGCGGCCGATGCCGGGCCCCGCGCCGTGGTCAGCGCCTCCGCCACCACCCCCGCCGATGCCTACGCCACCGCCGCCTATTGCGCAGGCGCCACCACCGCCGCCGCTGCTTCAGCCACCGCCGCAGCAGCCTGCGCCGGATCTGCCGCAGGCCTTCCCTCCGCAGGCACCGAAGCGGACGGTGGTCACCGCGCGGCTCACCGGTGTGATGCAAAAGCTGCTGCCGCGACGGCCGCAGCCCCGGTCGCACGAGGCCGCACCGACCACTGCGCTGGAGCAGCCGGCCGAGGAGAAGATCCCATCACCGCCACCGGAGCGGGTGAGCATCACCGGTTCGCTGCAGGCGCGTCGGGTGCGGCTGTGCGTCGACGGCGACCAGGCGCTGGCAGATCTGTCCTTCACCGCATCGCCGGGGACGGTGACCGCAGTCGTCGGGCTTTCGGAAGCGAGCACATCCGCTCTGGTCGACGTACTGGGCGGCGCGATCCAACCAAGTGGCGGCACAGTCGATTTCGACGGTCACGACGTCGCCGCTGATGACGTGCGACCGCATGTCGGACTGGTGCCGCATCACGATCTGCTGCATCCGCAACTGACCCTCGAGCAAGCGTTGCGCTATGCCGTCGAATTGCGTTTTCCACCAAGCACTTCCGCTGATCGCCGCACCGAGGCGGTGCACTCGGTGCTCGAGAAGATGGGGCTGAGCTCGCTACGCACCGTCAAGGCGGGCAAGCTGACCGTCGAACAACGAAAGCGCGCATCGCTGGCAGTGGAATTGCTGACCGAACCGTCGCTGCTGGTCTTCGACGAGCCGGCTGCCGACCTCGATTCCGCAGCGGAACAAGAGATGTCGGAAACGCTGCGACGACTTGCCGACGAGGGGCGTGTCGTCGTGGTGGCGACCACCGCGCCCACCAACCTCGAGGCGTGCGACCGGGTGCTGGTGCTGACGCCAACAGGCATTCCGGTGTTCGCCGGGGCACCCTCGCAGATCGGCGCGCAGCTGGGCTCGACCGACTGGGCGGTAATCCTCAAGCGTGTCCGCGCGGATCCGTATGGCGCACACGACGAGTACCTGGCCCGCCAACACGATGCACCGGCCGCGGACCCGGAGCCACTGGAGAGCGTCGAGCACGCCGCTCCGCCGCCGCTTCCAAGCCTGTTGCGCCAGAGCATCATCGCCGCCCGACGGCAGGCCTGGTTGATGGTGGCCGATCAGCGCTACTTCATCTTCCTGACCATCTTGCCGCTGCTTATCGGCGCGATCTCGCTGCTGGTGCCCGGGGACGCCGGCCTGGGCCCGGCGAGTCGGTACGGCAGCAGCCCCGACCAGGCCCTCGAGATCCTCGCGGTGCTCGCCGTCGGCGCCGTCCTGATGGGCACGGCGCTGGGGGTCCGGGACCTTTTCGGCGAACAGCGCATCTTCCGGCGCGAACAAGCGCACGGTTTATCTGCATCGGCATTCCTGGCCGGCAAGGTCATCGTCTACAGCCTCACCGCCATCGTCCAGACCGCCGTCATCACCATCGTCGCGACCGTCGGCACAGAAGCGCCCAGCCACGGCGGCGCTCTACTCGACCACGGCAAGCTCGGGGCCAGCCTCGAGTTGTTCATCGCGCTGGCTGTCACCGCCATCGTCTCGGCGATGGTCGCGCTTGGGCTCTCATTGCTTGCGACGTACTCGGAGCAGATCCTGCTGACCGCCGTGCTGATCGTTCTGATCTCGATGGTGTTCGCCGGGGCACTGTTCCCGATATCCGGCCGGATTCCGCTGGAGCAGATCGCCGGGCTGGTGCCGTCTCGATGGGGTTTCGCCGCCGCGGCTGCCACGGTCGACGTACACGCGGTCAATCCGCTTGCCGAGGCCGATGATTCGTGGAAGCACTCATCCGGCCAGTGGCTGCTCGACATGGGCGTTCTGATCGGATTCGGCGTTGTCGCCACCGCCGCGCTGCGCTGGCGACTGAGGCGGCCGTCGCGCCGGCATCAACTCCCGTTGATCTCCGACCACAACGCTCTATAACAATCTGACGCGGCGCTGTGCGGCGCGAAAGCCGTCACCGGCCCTCGATGTTCGGCCATCTGCTCGATGATCGACAACGCCGGAATCGCGGTCGTCAGGATTCCCTCTCGTTCGCTCGACAGGTGTTGTACCAGGTCGCAGTGCAACCGCTTGCGCCGGTCCACCATCGAGAAGAACGCGCGCACCTGTGGCTGGCGGCCGTCGAAATCGCTGACGAAGCTTGCCAATTGATCGAAGGTGCGAACCGACAACGTCGCCGGGATCATCGGCACCAGCAGGGTATCGACGGCGTGCAGGACGTTCTCCGACAACAACGAAATGCTGGGTGGACAGTCGAGGAAGACAACGTCGTACTGACCTTCCATCGGTCGCAACAGCTGGCGGATCCGTCGCGTCGGCCGCTTCATGTCATCGAGCTGCACATCCATATTGCGGTAGCTGAAATCGGCGGGCAGCAAATCAAGTCCGTCGAAATCGGTCGCCTTGATCGCATCGTCGAGGGTTCGCGAGCCGTCCACGAGAGCCCGGCCACCGCCCTTGACTTTGGGCCGAACCCGGAACATGTAGGTCGCCGCGCCCTGCGGGTCGAGGTCCCACAGCAATACGTTGTAACCGCCTTGCGCGGCGAGGTGCGCCAGGTTTACCGCGGTCGATGTCTTGCCCACGCCGCCTTTGATGTTGTACGTCGCGTAGATCTTCATCAGGGCACGAGTGCTTTCACCAGGGCCCGGTTTTCGTCGACGAGAAACGGTTGTAGCCGGCCGGCCAGCGCGGCCCGCGCGTTCAGCTGATGGGTGTCGAGTTGGGCGGCCATCTCCCCCATCGCCAACACCGTCTCCGGCGGTGCCGCCCCCTGCTCCATCATCGCCGCGGCGAATTCGCGGACAGCTTCGCGCTGCACCTCGCCGTCCTGAAAATCGCCGAGGGTGTCCTGCAGCGACTTGAGCTCTTTGACCAGCCGACGGTGTGCCGTTTTGGCGCACACCGGCCGGAACACCTCGAGCAGGTAGCGCAGCTCCTTGCACCGCTTGCGCAGTGCATGCACGTCGTCGCTCGGCGATTCCTCGGTGATTCGTTTACCGCGCCGCACCGCGTTTTGATAGGCCCCCGTGATTCGCTGACGCGCCAACATCGCGACCGTCGGCCCGCCCTCGGCGTCGGCGCTCACCTGGGCCAGCGCGCCGCGCCAATCGATCATCAGCTGCTCGAAGCGCCGTGATCGCAGACCGCGCACCAGGCGTCGCCGTTCGGCAGCGCGGTGCCGCACCAGAAACGACCGGAACGGGTCGAGGTCGTGTGGAGCTGCCGACGTGAGTCGAGCAGCCATGGTGTCGAACTCGAGCAAGTACACATCGAGATCGCGGACCGGCGTCGTCAGATCGCCCAGCCATTTGAATTCCGGCTGGAACCGCTCGGCCAGGTTGTCGGGCAGTACATCGCCGGCGAGCTTGAGAATCGAACGGGTCCGACGCACCGCAACCCGCAGATCGTGCAGGAATTCGGTGTCGATCGACGCGATGGTGCCGGGCACATTCTCCTCGATGGCCGCCGCGAACCCCGCCAGCATCTCGGCAACCGCCACCGCCGCAGGCATTTCGGCCCGCAACTGCGGCGTCCCGCCGTCTCCGTTGACGGGACTGCGGCTCGCGTGGATCAAAGCCAGGTCGTACGACGTCGTCGTCACCGCGGTGAACCCGTCGACGCGGGCCAGCAGACTCGCGATCCGGTCGCCGGCCGCGTCGTAGCCGCGCAGCGGCTGGATCCGCAGCTGGCTGGTGCCGTCGTCCACGCTTTCGGTCACCAGCCTGGCAACGGTCTTGTCGTCGGCATTGAGCACGCGGCTTTCCTGGGCGGCGCAGTGCACGGTGACA
>DATAZN010000297.1:0-7847 GCA_036272035.1 Mycobacterium sp.
GGCGGCAGGCTTTCCGCGGGCTCGGGCCACTCGTCGTGCTGAACGACGGTGGTGACCGGCGCGCTGCTCAGCGAGGTCGGGTCGTCAGCCACCCGAACCTCCATGTTTCCGGTGCTGGAGTTGAAATACGACAGCACCGCCTTGCCGTCGATCTGCGCGAAGCTGATCTCACCAACCATGTCGCTCCACAACGGTGTTGGTGGTTTTCCCCAACCGCCGTCGGGGCCCGGCGCCCAGCCCTGCCACCGGGACCGATCGCCGAAGTTCTCTGGCGCAACCCGATAGAGCACCGCCGGCTGGCTGCGGTCGAAGTTGTCGGCGACGATGTACACCCAGCCGGACTGCGACTCGGGTGTCGGTATCGGGTCGTAGTAGCCGCTGATCTGCGACTGCTCGCCGCCCGCATAGTCGGAGTTACGGACCGATCCCGGAATCGTCTGCCAAAGCCCTTGTGTCGGTTCGGCTTTGACGAGTCTCGAACTCTGCGGCGCCAGGTCTTTGGTGGTGGTGACCAGGAGATAATTCTGCCGGTTGATCTGTACGACACCCGCAGGCAACTGCGAATTACCCGACGGCGTCGGGTCGGCCAGCAGCGGCTCGGTGACGCCGGTGACCCCGGTGTATTTCACGCCGTCCGGATCGTCGACCGAGGACGTATCGACCCGCAAAGCGATGGGCGAGTAGTAGCCACCGAAGCCGACTCCCTGACCCGCGAAGCTGTCGCCGCATACCTGCACGACCTGGGTCGGGAATTCCATGAAGACGCATAGGTCGGTGGCACCGATGCCGTAATCACCGGTGGGCGTGCCGGTCCCGGCGGTCGGGCCGATCCGAATCACCTCGCCGGGCGCCAGCGGCGCTAACACCGGCTGCGGCATCGGGGCAGGCGGGTCGGCGTGGGCGGCCGAAAACCCTTGGCAGGCAAGCAAGCACGCCACTGCGACGGCCAACAGTGAGCAGCGCGCCATCCGGGAGGTGGCGGCAGGGCTCACCCGCACGTCACAGTTCAGCGGCGAGGAGCTCGGCGATCTGAATAGTGTTCAGGGCAGCGCCTTTGCGCAGATTGTCACCCGAGACGAACAGCGCCAGCCCGCATCCGTCGGGCACACCCGGGTCGTGACGGATCCGGCCGACGAGGGACTCGTCGACACCGGCGGCGGCCAACGGCGTCGGCACATCAACCAGCTTCACCCCTGGGGCGACGGCGAGGATCTCGCGGGCACGCTCGGGCGAAAGTGGTTGGGCGAACTCAGCATTGATCGACAGCGAGTGCCCGGTGAACACCGGGACCCGCACGCAGGTACCGCTGACCAGCAAGTCTGGGATACCCAGGATCTTGCGACTTTCGCTGCGCAGTTTCTGGTCTTCATCGGTTTCGCCGGAGTCGTCGTCGACCAGTTTGCCGGCCAGCGGAACGACGTTGAACGCGATCGGCGCGATGTAGGCCTTCGGCTCCGGGAACTGCAGCGCACTGCCGTCGTGCACCAGTTGTTCGACGTCGTCGATGGCGGCGCGAGCCTGGTCGGCCAGCTCGGCGACCCCGGCCAGTCCGGTGCCCGAAACAGCTTGATAGCTCGAAACCACCAGGCGCACCAATTGAGCCTCGTCGTGCAGCACCTTGAGCACCGGCATCGCGGCCATCGTCGTGCAATTGGGGTTCGCGATGATGCCCTTCGGGAGGCGCCCCGCGCCTCGAACATCCCTGTCGAAGTTGACTTCGGAGACGACGAGTGGCACCTGGTCGTCCTTGCGCCACGCCGACGAGTTGTCGATCACGGTCACCCCGGCCGCGGCGAACCGCGGTGCCTGGACCCGCGACATCGTCGCGCCGGCGGAGAACACCGCGATGTCCAGACCGGTCGGGTCGGCAGTCTCGGCGTCCTCGACTTCGATCTCCTGACCGCGGAACGGCAGCTTGCGACCCTGCGAACGGGCCGATGCGAAAAACCGCACGCTGGTCGCCGGGAAATCGCGCTCATCCAGCAATTTGCGCATCACCTGGCCCACCTGACCGGTGGCACCTACGACTCCTATGGCAACCATCTAACGTCCTGTCCCCGCATACACCGTGGCCTGCTCGGCACCGCCGAGGCCGAATGCTTCATGTAACGCGACAACAGCCTTATCTAGTTCAGTGTCGCGGCACAGCACCGAGATCCTGATCTCCGATGTGGAGATCAGGTCGATGTTGACACCGACCTGGGCCAGCGCCTCGCAGAACGTGGCCGTGACCCCGGGGTGGCTGCGCATCCCGGCACCGATCAGTGACACCTTGCCGATGTGATCGTCGTAAAGCACTTGGCTGAAACCGATTTCGTCTTTGAGCGAGTCAAGCTTCTCCACCGCAGCCGGCCCGCTGTCGCGCGGGCATGTGAAGGTGATGTCGGTCCTGCCGTTCTCGATCTTGGAGACGTTCTGCAACACCATGTCGATGTTCACGTCGGCATCGGCCACCGCGCGGAACACCTTGGCGGCGTAGCCCGGGTAGTCGGGGATTCCGACGACGGTCACCTTGGCCTCGCTACGATCGTGTGCGACGCCGGTCAGAATGGGCTCTTCCATGGGTATGTCCTCAATCGATCCGGTGACGACGGTGCCCGGCTTGTCCGAGTACGACGAGCGCACATGCACCGGCATGTTGTAGCGGCGGGCGTATTCCACACAGCGAAGCATCAGCACTTTCGCGCCGCAGGCCGCCATCTCGAGCATCTCCTCGAAGGTGACGGTGTCCAGTCGGCGCGCATTGGGCACGATCCGCGGGTCGGCGCTGAAAATCCCGTCCACATCGGTGTAGATCTCGCACACGTCAGCACCCAGCGCCGCGGCCAGCGCCACCGCGGTGGTGTCCGAGCCGCCACGGCCCAGCGTGGTGACGTCCCTGGTGTCCTGGCTGACCCCTTGGAACCCGGCGACCAGCACGATGAGGCCTTCATCGAGCGCAGCCTGCAGCCGGGTCGGGGTGACGTCGATTATCTTGGCCTTGCCGTGGGCGCCGGTGGTGATGACGCCGGCTTGCGAGCCGGTGAACGAGCGCGCCTGGGCCCCGAGCGATTCGATGGCCATCGCCACCAGCGCGTTGGCGATGCGCTCACCGGCGGTCAGCAGCATGTCCAGCTCGCGGGCCGGCGGGGCCGGGCACACCTGCTGAGCCAGATCCAGGAGGTTGTCGGTGGTGTCGCCCATCGCCGAAACCACCACCACCACGTCGTTGCCCTGCTTTTTGGCCTCGACGATGCGTTCGGCGACCCGGCGGATCCGGTCGGCGTCGGCCACCGAGGATCCGCCATACTTCTGCACGACGAGCGCCACTGTTGCTCTTTCAGGTCCGGAGCTACTGCTGGGTAATAGGTCGACAAACAGAATACGTGCGACGGCATCCGCTTTTCACCGCTGACCGACCCGACGGGGCTGTCGGGCGCTATCTAGGCGCTGAGCTTCGCCGCCGAGACGACGGCCCAGAGCACTTCGGGGTGGCGTATGTCACTGTGCGCCCCGCTGAACGGGGACTGGTTGGCGCAGATGACCGCGTTGGCGTCCAGGTCGTAGAAGCTGCCGGACTGGAAGCCGTACGGCTGTCCCTGCGCCTGAAGCGCCACCGTGGCAGGTGTCGGGGTCTGCTGGTACCCGTCGTGGCCCATCCCGCCCCACCGATACACCAGGTCTGTGGCGGACTCGCTGTCCTGACCGGCGAGCATGCTCGCGGTCGGATACCACCACCCCACCGCCCGATCGGCGCTGCTGAACGTGGCCAACAGGGGCCCGTCAACCCGGCTGCCGGCACCCTCCAGCCCACCCGCCCGGGACGGATCGAACATCAGGGACGAGGCGAAAGTGAAGTGGGAAAACGCGCCCTGGATGAGGGTGAGCGATTTAACCGGGCTGGCCGCGCCGGTCTGATCGGCGCGCAGGCCCGCCAGGGAGTAGGAGACCAGCCGGGCCCCGAAACTGTGACCCATCAAGTGGATTCGCGGCGGGCCGCTGGGGCCGGTCAGGCCGGCAAGCAGTGGGCCGAGTCCGTTCTGGCCGACCACTCCGGCCCGGTTTTTCATTTCGTAGTAGCTCAGAGTGCGCAGCACCTCACGGGCGCCGCTCCACAACCCGGTGAACGGGTTGCCGATGCCCTGCGCGCCGCTGGGCGCGTGTGGTGCCATGGCCGCCGCGTGCCCGAATACCGTTGCGGTGTCGGCGGTGAGCAGCGCCGCCTCCCCGGAGTCTTCGATGCTTTGTGCCGGCGTAGTCACCAACCCGCCCGCCAGCTGGTGGAATTCGGTCAGTTTGGCCGGGTCTTGGGGCTGCTGGTCGAGCAATTGGCCCATGGTGGCCAGCTGCTGCTGCTGCCCCGGGAAGGCCGGTGTGAGCGCGGCGGCCAACTTCGCGCCGGTCGACGCCACCGGAGGTGCGGTGTTGGGGTCGTCATCCGGAAAGAGCAGCGAGGGCCAGATGATCCCCACCGCGGCGCTGCTCGACAGATGTCCGCCGAGCTGGCTGGCGAGCAGGCCGAACATCGCCTGGTAGAGATCACGTGCGGAATCCACACCGTTGTTCCAGCCGTGGGAGAGCACGAACAGATCGCTGATGCCGCCGGCGGCCACCGCGGCGGGCAGTCCGCCGTCGCCACCGCCGCCTGCGGTATCGAGTGTGCCGTCGGCATTGAAATCGACCTCGTAGTAGGTCAATCCGTTGAAGTCGGTCACGATCCTCATCCCCTCGGGGCTAGGTGTTGGACAGGGCGCGCAGCAGGTCGATCAGGCCGGAACCCTGATAGAACTCGTGGCGTCCCAGGTCCGTTGCAGAATCGCAGAACAGTTTCTTGACCATTTCCGGCTGACCGATGTATTCGTTGCGGACCGATAAGAACGCAGCAATCGCCCCCGACACGTGGGCCGCCGACATCGAGGTGCCGCTGTCTTCGATGTAGCGGGCGACGTTCGAAGGGTCACCCGTAGCGGGCGCCAGCGGCGGAACACTGGCCAGTTGCCCGGTGGCGGCCGAAGTGATGGCTTCTCCCGGCGCGACCAGTTCCGGTTTGAGTCGCCCGTCCAGGGTGGGACCCTTCGACGAGTTGAAGCTCACCCCGTAGGTGTGCGGCCGGTAGCGGTGCACGGACCCTACGGTGATGGCGGTGGCCGCGTTTCCCGGGTCGGTGATCGTCGACAACTGTCCGCGCACGTCAGCGGACGGGCCCTCCAGGGTTCCGCCCGCGCCCTCGTTTCCCGCGCTGACGACGGCGACCACGCCGGTACCGCTCAGCAGGTCCAATTCACGGCAGAGCGGGCTTTGTCCTGCCGCGTACTCGCCCGGCGGCCAGGGACAGCCGAGGGACAGGTTGACGCCGTGGATTTGCAGGTCGCGGCTGTCCGCGTTGACGGTGCGGACGTAGTCGATTGCCTGGATCACCACGCTCGACTGCGTGTCGCCGTTGTCGTCGAGGACCTTGAGGCTGACCAGACCGGCCGTCGGCGCCATGCCGGACAGGGTCTGGTCCCTCGGCAGCGTGCGCAGCACCCACTGCGGCAGGTCCTGGATGGTCGGCTCGTTGTGGGCGATCCGCAGCGTGGTGCCGTCCTGCGGTGCCTCGCCGGCGATGATGCCGGCAACGTGGGTGCCGTGGCCGAAGGCGTCGGTCAACGGAGACGGCTTGTCGTCCGGCGATGTCGGGATCGTGAAATCGCGGTGCAGTTTCGCGACCCCGGGCCCCGACAGCGTGTGGTGCGCGTTGAAGTGTGGGTGGCTTGCGTCAATACCCGAATCGATCACTCCCCAGACCATGCCGTCACCGCCACAGCGGAAGGTACGAGCGGCGGCGTCGGCTTTGACGGTGCTGATGGAGCGGTCGATGTGGGCGCGCAGAATTAGGTCCGGCCACACATGAAAGATGAGGCGACGGGCGCGTTCAGTTCCCGCCTGGCTCCCCGGGTCGCCTCCGCGCAGCAATGCAGTGATCTCGTCGGGAGTGAGCATGCACCGCATGTAACGTCGCGCGATGGGCACCGGTCGCGGTGGACCCGAGGCCCCGAACACCTCGGTGAACAATGCGAGGAAGCCACGGCGAGCCGTCGCCGGCCTTGCGCCCGCATTCAGCCGAAGCTCGATCAGCACCGCACGACGATCCTGCGGGTCGGTGTGTACAAAGTGTTCGACGGTCGCACCCATCACGATCGGGCTGACCAGAGATCGGCGCCCGGACCCGGGCGGAGGCACGGCGGTCATCGTCGACGGCCTGGTTCCCATTGGGGGAACAACGTTTTAGTGACCACGGCCGCGGCGAATCACCATCGCCACTCCCCTCCCGGTCGGTGAGGTCGAGCTTGATGCGGGCCCGATATACATGGCCGGCGAGGGCCGAGTGTCCACGACCAGCGATGGTACTGCTATTCCGATGGAATATTGTGGAAGAAGTCGCTTGCCAAGTGCGCGTGATTGATCGGTGAGCTATCAACGCCCAGTTTGGATCCCGTCAGTTACTGGTCGGGCATGTAGAAGTAGCCCAGATTCGCAGACGAGTAGTGCACTACGGGTGCCCCCGTTCGCCCGCCCGAGCAATGTTGTGCGCACCAAGACGGCCGAGGAGTTGTCGACGCTGCGGGGAACGAGCAGAACCAATCCGAGGAGTCTGGGAGCACCCTATGTCTGAAACTGATAAGGCCGAGCGGCGAGCCCAGGTACTGCGGCGGCCGCAGTCCGGCGAGAAGGTCGGCGCGGTTGCCGCCGCGTGCGGGGTGAGCAACTCGACCGTCTACCGGTGGCGGCGCGAAAACTCCTCCACTGCAACCAAATCAGCCCCGGCGCGGCGGTCTCTGTCCAAACGATCGGCGGCCCTACCGCCGGCGCCACTGCCCAGCGAGTCGACAACTCGGGACGCACAAGATCTCGCCAACAATCAAGTCGCGCAACTGTACGGCGGATACGTCCTTCCTGGCTCGCAGCTGGACACTCAGGGCGGCGTCGGGCTGATGGTTTCCCGATGGGACACCGCAACGGGATGGCCGTACCGCACGATGCAGTTCAAGGTGACCCTCACCGACACGACTGCGACATCAAACGGCGCTAAACCCGCAACCAAGCCAGGTAGAGCGGCGAGGCCTCGGGTAACTCGACAGCCGCGGCGCAAGGATCCCCGAGCGGGCCGATCGAAGCGCTGACCGGCCACGCCGCGTCGCCGCCCGTTCAGGACAGCCGACACAGTTCCCGATTTGATATCAATGGCTGACGGCTGCCCGGCGACGGGCGGCGCATATGCGGTGAGAAAGGTTCGTCGCGATGGCCACAGTGTTATGGGGTGAAGCACCCGACGAGGACGACTATCCGGCAGCGGCGGATTACCTCGCCCTGCTCGCCCCCGCCGCACAGATCAGCGAGATCGTTGCGGCGCTCAAGCAGGCCCCGATCGTGCACAAAAGAGCCAAAGACCTGCTGCGTGCCTCATGCTTGGCGCTGCTGCCAAGAGACAACCCGCATGTGCAACGCGACCTGAAGAAGATCAAGAAGGGCACGGCTCTTTCGCCCATCCTGGTCGTGCGCGGTGAGCTCGATACCGGGGTGGCCATGCAGATCGCCGACGGCTACCACCGCGTCTGCGCTAGCTACTACACCGACGAGAACACCGACATCCCGGTGCGCATCGTCCCGGCGACGAAGTAGCCACCGGGGGTTTTGGGTAACCCCTCAGACGCGGTAAAGTACTGGGCGTGCAGCGGGTGCTCCTTCTCGGACGCCGCGGCGGGGCCTGATCCAGACCGGCTTCCTGTCGCGGGTGTTCGCGATGCGCCGGTCTAAGAATCTCGAGGCAAACCAGCCTCTCCTTATTCCCCGGAGCAAACACCGTGACTAGCTATTCCCCACCGTCG
>DATAZN010000298.1:0-7619 GCA_036272035.1 Mycobacterium sp.
GGTCGCTCCGGCGTCGGCGTCGCCGAGTCGGGTGCAAGTTATGCCGTACACGATGCTGCCGCGGCGGCGTCGTATCACGGCGTCTGGGGCTGACGATGACGGCGCCCATCTTCATGGCCGCGCCGCCCGAGGTGCACTCAGCGTTGTTGAGCAGTGGCCCTGGGCCCGGGTCGCTGCTGGCGGCCGCGGGGGCGTGGAACTCGCTCAGCGCCGAATACACCTCGGTGGCTGAGGAAATCAGTGATGTGCTGGCCGACGTGCAGGGCGCCGCCTGGCAGGGGCCGAGCGCGGAGTCATTCGTGTCGGCATACGTCCCGTACCTGGCCTGGTTGACGCAGGCCAGTACCGACAGCGCAGCGGCTGCCACCCAGCACGAAACCGCGGCCGCCGCCTACACCGCCGCACTGGCGGCCATGCCGACCATGCCTGAGTTGGCCACCAACCATGTGGTGCACGGCGTGCTGCAGGCCACGAATTTCTTTGGAATCAATACCATTCCGATCGCGCTGAACGAGGCCGACTATGTCCGGATGTGGGTTCAGGCCGCCACCACGATGAGTGCCTACCAGGCGGTCGCCGGCACGGCGGTGGCGGCCACCCCCGCTACCGACGCGGCGCCCCCGATCCTGAAGTCGAACAGCACGGGGCAGGCTGCCGAGAGCGGCGATCCCAGCAGCGGAATCAACGCCGACAACCCGCTGGGCATCCCAGATTGGCTCAGGCAGGTTTTGCAGCAACTCGGCATCGGCGACGAGCAACTTGCGCACGACCCGACGGTCGACACGCCCTTCGATGACGCTATCGCGCAATGGCTTCAGAACTTTGGCTACAACTGGCAACCTGCTGCAGGCACGCTTAACGGAGCGACCTACGACACCTACGTCAACCCCGGCCAGGCATCCTTCTGGGTCGCTCGAGCCCTCGAACTCACCGAGGACTTCCAGTATTTCGGGCAGCTCCTGCAGACGAATCCGGTGCAGGCCTTCCAGTGGTTCATCAGCTGGCAGCTGTACGACTTTCCGATCCACATTCTGGAAGTCACGAATTTTTTGTCAGCGAACCCGGCGCTCTTCGTTGCCCTTGCGCCAGCGCTGACGCCCCTTGCCGCCGGTGGTACGGCTGGATTGGCCGGATTGGGTGCCCTGGCACAGCCGGTGGTGCCGCTGCTTCCGATCGAGTCGGTGGCCGCACCGCCGCTGTTTACCGTCGCCGCTCCGGCTCCAGCGGCGCTGGCGTCCTCGGTCGCCCCGAGTGCACCGGCCCCGACGACGCCCGCGACGGCCGCGAGCACGGCCGCGGGTGCGCCGCCGCCGACCGCACCACCGCCACCCGCGGCCGGGCCAGGCTTTACGCCGCCGTACATCGTGGGCGGCCCCACTATGGAGTCGGGGATGAGCGCGAAAGCCAAGACGCACGAGCCGACATCGCGTGGCGCGTCCAGGGCGCCCGCAGCTGCCGCGGCGATTGCGGCCGCGGCGAAGGACCGGACCCGGAAGAGGCGGCCTCGGCGGACCGAGATGCACGACCACGCCGACGAATTCGCCGACATGAACGTCGAGGTCGACCCGGACTGGGGCACGTCGACGGAGGCTTCGGATCGCGGCGCCGGGCCGCTAGGCTTTTCCGGGACCGCGTCGAAGGGCAGTGAACAGGCGACCGGATTGGCTACGCTTTCCGATGACGGTTACGGAAACGGGCCGAGTATGCCGATGCTGCCAGGCACCTGGGGTGCAGATCCCGAGGCGCTTGGCGATTCCGGCGACGGGCGTGACCAAACCTGACGACCTCCTTGTGGAAACCGTAACCAGTTGCTAAGAGTGGGCAGCGCCATACCAGGGAGCCGGGGTAGTCAGTATTGCGGCGATAGCGGTCGTCAGCGGCACCGACAAGGCCAGCGCGATGCCGCCGACGGCGGAACGGGCAATCTCGATGGCCACGCTCTCGCTGGTCAGCACGTCGCTCAGAGAGCGGTTGGCAGCGCTGAACAACAGCAGCAATGGCAACGCGCTGCCAGCGTAGGCCAGCACCAACGTATACACCGTGCTGGCGATGTGGTCGCGCCCCACCCGCATCGCCGCGCCGAAAATCACCCGCCGGGAGGCGCCGTCGCTAAGCTTTGCCAGTTCGAACACCGTCGATGCCTGGGTCACGGTGACGTCGTTCAGTACGCCCAGCGAACCGATGATGAAGCCGGCCAGCAGTAGCCCGGTAATCGATACATGTCCGAGGTAGGCCGATACTTCGGCGTTCTGGTCTTCCGACAGTCCCGTCAGGCGCGCGAGTTGGATTGCCCCCGAGGAGAATACGGCCGCCAGTAGCAGGGCGGTCAGCGTGCCCAGCAGCGCCGCGCTGGTCTGCAGGCTTACACCGTGCGCCAGGTAGATGACCGCATACAGGATTGCCGCGGACGCGATCAACGCCACCGGGATGGGCGGCGCGCCGTCGCGCAAGCCGGGCAGCAGAAACACCACCAGCACAACAAAGGCGGCGACGATGCCCAACAACGCCCTCAGGCCGCGCCAGCGGGCGACCGCGACGACCATCACAGCGAAAGCCGCGGCCAGCCCCAGCAGTGGCCAGGTCCGCTCAAAGTCGTAGAAGGCATAGCTGGTGGCGCCACCCAGGCCCACTTGGCGGCTGAGGCGGATACGGTCACCGGGTGCGAGGCGTGGCTCGCCCGGTCCGGGACTGAATTCCAGGAGCGTGTTCGCCCCACTGTTCGGGCCCGAATCGATGCCGATCAGGTCTAGCGCGCACTGCCCGCCGCCCGGGGGGGCCGGCGCAGGAGGGGCGATTAGCACGGTGCCTGCTGACGGACTCCCGCAGGTAGCGATCTGGCTGGACAGCACATGCCCGGCTTCCGTGGTGACCGCGGCGCCCGTGGCGTTCTGGAACGGCATCGGGATGTCAACCTTTTGCTTGCCTGGCCACAGGACCACTAGGCCGGCGATCACCGCGATGCCTATAGCGCCCAGCAGTCCGACGACCGCCTTGGCGGCCAGCGGGCCCAGCGGGGCGGGACCGCCAGGCAGCGCATGGGAATGCGAGTGCGAATGAGTCACCCGGTCACCGCATGGGATTTGCTGGCCACAAGGCTCTGTGACATCGGTAGGCGCGGGCGTGGTCGGTTGTTCAATGTGGCGGACGCCCGTTGTGAGATGTCCTGACGGGCAGCCGAATACGGTGACTTGCCAGTTGTACAATGAACCAGACCATGCAGGCGATCGCCACGATGACAAAGCTCGGCGGCATATTGAACATGGCCGACACCCCGAGCCCCACCCAGACTGACACAACGCTGATGGTCGTCGAGATGAACATCGCGATCAAGGGCCTGGCCGCCAGCCTGATGGCGGTCGCGGCCGGCGTTACGAGGAGAGCAAAAAGTAACAAGGTTCCGACGACTTGAACCGCCATCGTCACCGCGAGCCCGAGCAGCGCCATGAAGATGATCGATAAGGACTGCACCGGAACACCTTTGGCCTGAGCGACGAGTGGGTTGACCGAAGCGAACAATAGTGGGCGATAAATGAAGCCCACGCAGAGCCCGAGCAGTATCAGCAAGCCGGCAAACGTAATCAGCTGTCCGTGCGAGATTGCCAGGAGATTTCCGAACAGAACATTGGTCATCGTACTGGCGTTTTTGGTTGCAAGAGAAGAGAACAACAGTCCCAAGCCAATAGCCATCGCCAAGACGGTCCCAGTGGCGACGTCGCGGTCATCAACCCGTTTACCGAGCGCTCCGATGACAATTGCACCACCTACGCAAAAGACACCGAGGCCCAAACCGGTAGGCATACCCAATAACACCGCTCCCGTCGCCCCGGGCAAACCAATATGCGCAACGGCGTGTGCCGCAAACGCGGCGTTGCGGACGACGATGAAGTAGCCGAGCAGACCTGCGGCCAGTGCAACGATCGTGCCGCCCAGGAGGGCGTCCCGCATAAAGGGTGAAATCAAGATTGGCCACCAATTGTCCTGGTATCCCATGGCAAGCGGCGGTGTTGTCATACAGCGCCCCGCATATAAAGCCCGCCTTGGGACGTGTGGGCGACCTCGATCGGCGTGCCGTAGAGCGCGCTGAGCAATCCTTCCTCGACCACGCCATCGATGGTGTTGTAGTGCGGACGTCCGTTGAGTAGATAGATCGCACTATCGAGCACGCTCAGGAAAGGATTCAGGTCATGTGCGACCACCAGGGTTGTAACGCCTAGATCTTTATGCAGGCCGCGGAGCAGTCTCACGATTTCGCGCTGAGTACCGAGGTCCAGGGATGCCAGGGGCTCGTCCAAGATCAGCAGCTTGGGCCGCGCGACCAGCGCGGCGGCGATTGCCACCCGCTGGCGTTGCCCGCCGGAGAGTCGGGAGAGGCGCTTTCCGGCGAGTTCGGTGGCCTGGACCGACCGTAAAGCCTCGTCGACGCTGCGGCGTTGCGAGGCAGTGACGCGTCTAAATGCGTAACTGTCGCCGTTCAGCCCAAGCATTACAGCGTCGACGACGCGGATGGCCTCATAAGAGCTCGAGATGTAGTTCTGTGGAACGTAGCCGATGGAATTGTTATCCTCGCCCGGTCGTTTGCCGAATACTCGGACGTTGCCGGTGGCAACTCGCACTAGTCCCAAGATCACTTGAAGCAGTGTCGTTTTGCCCGCTCCGTTAGCGCCGATGACCGCGACGATCCCGCCCGAGGGCACCTCGAAAGTCCCCTGTGACCAGATCAGCTGTCCGTCCCGCACCACGCTGACATCCTCAAACACCAGCGCCGGACCATCGGTAGCGTTGCTACGCAGGGACATTGAGCGCCCTGGCCAGTGAGGTGAGTTGGTCTACTTGCCAACTCTGGAACGATTTGTCCCGCGCTGCCACCGTCTCGCTGGCATCCACTACCGGCACACCGGACTCTTGCGCAGCAGTTCGGATCTGATCCGGCAGCGCTCCCTCGGTCTGCGGGTTCAAGACCAGCACATCGATCTCACGGTTGCTCAGCGCGGTGCGAAAGGCGTTGATATCACCTGGAGATGGATCCGTCTGATTCGCCACGGCCCGCCGATAGCCCGCCGGTGTCCTGTCGATAAGGCCCAGCGCGTCAGCCATGTAGCTGAAGATGCCTTCGGTGGCGGCGTACGACTTGCCCGACGCAGCTGCTTTGATCTTGGCGATGAGAGCGTTATAGGGCTTGAGGTCGGTGGTGAATGTTGTTCGCTGCGTGGCGAAATAGCCAGCGGCCGAAGGAGATAACCGAGTCAACTCGGCAGTCACCGCGTCGGCGACGGCGGTGACCGCCGAGGGGTTGTACCACAAGTGTGGGTTGGCGCCGTCCGGGGTCTCGGTGACCGCGGCGGCGCTAATCAAAGGAACATTGGGCACCGTGGCCGTCGCGAGTTTCGAGGCCCACGGATCGTAATCCGCCCCATTAACCACGACGAGTTGTGAGCCGGAGAAGTAGGAGGCGTCCGCTGGCGAGGGTTGGTAGTCGTGCGGGTCAACCGACGAACTCACCAGAACGGTTTTCACCTTCGCGCAGTTTCCGCCGAGTGTCCCGACGATGTCGCCCCACTGATCCACGCTGACCACTACGTTGACCGGCGCGACCGGGCATGGCCCTGCCGCAGATGCGCCGGTACGAGTCGAAGTATCGGTGTCAGTGCACCCCGCGAGGCCCGGTGCGACCCCTAGGATCAGGCTGGTGGCTAAGCACAATTGGCGAAGCCGTGAAGCAGGTAAACCGAAAACGATAACCATTGTCAATTAGGATACGACAGGTCTGTCGATCGGTCGGCGCGACTCGATTCCCCGCGCGGTGTTGACCGACGCCGTGTATCCCGCTCGCTTGCCAGGCGGTGCCGTTCTCAGGGCCCGGGGATCGGCCGCTCGACGATAGCTTGCGATGGCGCCAACGACGTCGACCAACGTTGACGCAGTGAAGTATCACGGTAGACGGCTTGGGATGGTAATGATAATCTTTTTCATCTAGCTTCGTTGCACTGCTAGGGCAGCGGATACATTGAGAATGGGGCGGCGTGGAATGCGTTGACATTGAGGTGTTTTCGCCTCCGACGTTCCGGCGGTTGATCGACTACTATGCAATTGGTCAAACAGCTGTTCAAGGCCTGTAGCGCAAGACCAGGCGTGAAAGCTCGCGCACATCATCGCAATCGATGAGAAAGGTGTACTTCCATGAGTTTGTTGGATGCTCATATTCCGCAATTGGTTGCGTCGCAGTCGGCGTTCGGCGCTAAGGCAGGCTTGATGCGGTCGACGATTGGTCAGGCGGAGCAGGAAGCGATGTCGTCGCAGGCGTTTTTCGCCGGTGACGGTGCGGCTGCGTTTCAGGCTGCCCATGCCCGGTTTGTGGCGGCGGCGGCCAAGGTGAATTCGCTGCTGGATATCGCACAGGCCAACCTTGGCGATGCTGCGGGTACCTACGTGGCCGCTGACAGCGCAGCGGCGAGCAGCTATCCCGGCTTCTGAGCCGACCAACTGACGGAAAGGGATGTGTGATGTCGCAGATCATGTACAACTATCCGGCGATGATGGCGCACGCCGCCGACATGGCCGGTTATGCGGGCACGTTGCAGAGCTTGGGCGCCGATATCTCCAGCGAGCAGGCCGCGTTGCAGGCGGGTTGGCAGGGGGATACCGGGATGAGCTACCAGGCCTGGCAGGCCCAGTGGAATCAGGCCATGGAGCAGTTGGTGCTGTCCTACCGTGCGATGGCGGGCACCCATGAGAACAACACCACCTCGATGCTGGCCCGCGACCAGGCCGAGGCCGCCAAGTGGGGCGGCTAGGGTTCTGACAACAGACGTTGGTAACGGCGTGGCGTGGTGACATGACGAAGACCTCCGAGTGAAGTGCGAGCTGTCGAGGAACGCACTGCCCACCATCGAAGGTCTTCGTGTCCCACTTAACCTGTCCGACGTCACCTCAAATAGCGGATTCGGGATCCTCGATGGCGCGGCAGATTGTGGTTGCGGCTTCAGCGCAGCAGTCGTCGGCTCGGCGGCGAGTGCCGATAAGCGACCGGCGCAGACTGAGCAATTCGGTGACCGTGGCGTCGATATCGCTGATCCGCTCATCGAGCATGTCTCGGACGGTGGCACAGGGCGGGGCACCGCCGCTGCGGATGGCGAGTATCTTGCGAATGTCGTCCAAGTGCAGGCCGAGCTTGCGGGCACGCCTGATGAACGTCAACAGTTCGACATCATGGTGATCGTAGAGTCGGTAGCCTGCCGGGGTCCGGTCAGCAACTGAGAGCAGGCCTTTCGCCTCATACACTCGCACCGCTTTGCGGGTAAGCCCGGCAGCCGCGGCGGCTTGCCCGATGGTCAAGGTGGATGCCGGCATAATTCACGCTCCTCCTCGTGGCTCATTATTGACCTTGCCCCGGGGGCCGGTTCTAGCGTGAAATTACCCGATCCACAAGTCAATGTAGGAGACCGAACATGCCATTCATCCAGGGAGAGGTCTACCGCTGCCCCGACACCAAGTGCGGCTGCGAAGTGACAGTGACAAAGCCGGCGCTATCTGACTGTCCCGACCCAGAGGCGCTGACCTGTTGCGGAAAGACCATGGTCAAAACGGCCAACTGACTCGTCTGAGCCTGCCAGGTTGAAGGG
>DATAZN010000299.1:0-5493 GCA_036272035.1 Mycobacterium sp.
TTCTGCACCTGACCGGCAGACTGCTTGTTGACGACGAACCCCTTGGACTGCGAGTCGAGGCACTCCTTGTCGACCGGCTTCCCGTCGATGCAGTACTCGTTGTTCCAGTAGAGCTTGTAGCTGACGTCGTTGCCCGCGGTCGGAATGGATGTGCATTGGGCTTCACTCGGAGATTGGCTGCCCTGAGCCTCCGGATACGCGCTGCCCATCACCCGACTGATGTCGGATGCGCTGAGCAGGCTGCAGAAGTTCTCCGGAACGTGCACGCCGGCCGCCTTCAGCGCTGAGCCGCCGTCGTGGGCGCACCCGCACGCCGCCGCCAAGGCCACAGCCATCGCCACACACAACTCGACACAGCGCCTGACCGGACTCTCGGAGCGGTATACGGCTGTGGGCATAGTCCAATCCTTGCAGCACCCCGGACAGCCAGCATCCGCGCGATAAACGGCGCGCCGGGTTAGATCAGCGAGAGTCTGGCCTGATCATCCGATTACTCGGTGACAAATTCCGGCGAGGCAGATCAGAAAAGAGCGAATTGCTCGCCTGCGTGCGCCTCGTCGACAATGTCGTCTACGCCCATGCCGTTGGCCACCGCGCTGACGTGATCCATGAACTTCGCGTCGGATACCAACGGCACACCGAGCTCGTGAGCCAGGCGCCCGTTGCCCCGCGCCGGACGATGTTCGTTGCAGACCACCAGCGAAGTCTCCCGGTCGACCGCGTCGGCGTAGGCCAACCCGGCATGCAGGATCCGCTCGACCAACTCCTCGTGAGTCCGCTCGACCTCGGCCGCCAGCGCGACCCGCATACCCTGCACCAGCGGTCCGCCGCCGATGTATGGACCGGGGTTGAGGTACGGGCAGCGCATCCGCGAGGCCAGCACCTTCAGCGGCCTCAGCTCGTCATGAGTGACCTTGCCGCTGGGCCAATGCCGGCGGGTGACCGGTCGCACGGGCAGCCACACGTCGCGTTCGCGCGCCCTCTGCAGCGCGGCCGCCAGCACATTGGTCAGCACGACCGCATCGTCGAAGGCGTCGTGCGCCCGCCGCTGCGTCACACCCCAGTGCGCCGCCAAAGTCTCCAACCGCAGGTTGTCGGTGCCCAGTTCCAGCCGGCGGGCCAGCTCCACCGTGCACATGACGCTGTCGATCGGCAGCGCGACACCGGCCAACTCGGCCTCCGCGGTCAGGAAGCCGTAGTCGAAGGCAACGTTGTGTGCGACCAGCGTGCGCCCGCGCACGAGCTCGACGACGTCGCCGACGATCTCGCTGAACTGTGGCTGATCCTCGAGCATCTCGGCGGTCAGCCCGTGAATATGGGTGGGACCGGGATCCACGCCCGGATTGAGCAGGCTCACCACGGACTGCTCGACGCGCCCTTCGACGTCGAGTGCGAGCACCGCCAGGCTGATGACGCGGGCGCTGTCCGGCCGGAAGCCGGAGGTCTCGACGTCGATGACGGCCCAGCCCGCGTCAGGCTCAGTGGACGGCCGACCCCACGGCGTCATGGTGGAGGTGTCCCGCATGAATGGAGGATTTCACGTCGAGCCGACATCGCCGGGTCGCTGCGCCTCGTGTCGTGCAGCTGAGTTGATGAGGGCGACCCGCTGCGCTCGGGAAAGCGCCCAGGTTGCGATCGCCCTTAAGCTTTCTCGCGTGATCACTGCCCGTGGACGACTCGCCCTGGCCGCCGGAGCCGGTGCGCGATGGGCATCCCGGGTAACGGGCCGGGGGGCCGGTGCGATGATCGGCGGCTTGGTGGCGATGACCCTGGATCGCTCGATTCTGCGTCAGCTCGGGGCCGGTCGGCGCACCGTGGTCGTCACCGGCACCAACGGCAAATCGACGACGACCCGGATGACCGCAGCAGCCCTGCGCACTCTCGGCGGGGTGGCCAGCAACGCCGAAGGCGCCAATATGGACGCGGGCCTGGTGGCCGCGCTGGCCGCTGCCCCCGGCGCAGCACTGGCGGTTCTCGAGGTCGACGAAATGCATGTGCCGCACGTAGCCGATGCGGTCGAGCCTGCGGTCGTCATCCTGCTCAACCTGTCCCGCGATCAACTCGACCGCGTCGGCGAGATCAACGTGATCGAGCGCAAGCTGCGGGCCGGGCTGGCCGCGCACCCGAATGCGGTCGTCGTCGCCAATTGCGACGACGTGTTGATGACGTCAGCCGCCTACGACCACACCAACGTGGTCTGGGTGGCGGCCGGCGGCAGCTGGGCCGCCGACTCGGTCAGCTGCCCGCGCAGCGGCGAGGTGATCGTCCGCGAGCAGGGTCACTGGTATTCCACCGGGGCCGACTTCAAACGACCCAGCCCGCAGTGGTGGTTCGACGACGAAAACCTCTACGGCCCCAACGGATTGGCGCTACCGATGCGGCTGGCGCTACCCGGTGTGGTGAACCGGGGCAACGCCGCCCAGGCGGTGGCGGCCGCCGTCGCGCTGGACGCCGATCCGATCGCTGCGGTGGCCGCCGTGTCCGGTGTCGATGAGGTTGCCGGGCGGTACCGGATGATTCAGGTCGGCGCGCACACCGTGCGAATGTTGTTGGCCAAGAACCCCGCCGGCTGGCAGGAAGCCCTGTCGATGGTGAACAAGGATGCGGCCGGGGTGGTGATCGCGGTCAACGGGCAGGTGCCCGACGGCGAAGACCTGTCCTGGCTGTGGGATGTTCGCTTCGAGGAGTTCGAGCAGCACTTTCATGGGACCCCGGTAGTGGCCGCCGGCCAACGCGGCACCGACCTCGCGGTGCGACTGGGCTACGCCGACGTGCAACACACCCTGGTGCACGACACGATGGCGGCCATCGCGTCCTGCCCACCCGGACCCGTCGAAGTCGTCGCCAACTACACCGCTTTCCTGCAACTGCAACGCCGATTGGCCCGCAATGACTGACTCGATTGTCCGAATCGGGTTGGTGCTACCCGACGTGATGGGCACCTACGGCGACGGCGGAAACGCGGCGGTGCTGCGGCAACGCCTGCGACTGCGGGGCATCGCCGCGGAGATCGTCGAGATCACGCTGGCCGATGCCGTGCCCGACAGTCTCGACCTGTACACGCTGGGCGGGGCCGAGGACTACGCGCAGCGGCTGGCTACCAAACACCTGATCCGGCATGCGGGTCTGCAGCGCGCCGCGGCCCGCGGCGCGCCGGTGCTGGCGATCTGCGCGGCCATCCAGGTGCTGGGCCACTGGTACGAAACGTCGGCGGGCGAACGGGTCGACGGCGTGGGGTTGCTCGACCTGACCACCTCGCCGCAGCCGGCACGGACCATCGGCGAACTGGTCACCTCGCCGCTGCTGGCCGGTTCGACTTCGCCATTGACCGGCTTCGAAAACCACCGTGGCGGGACGGTTCTCGGCTCTGCGGCCACGCCGTTGGGCGCGGTCGTCAAGGGCGCGGGTAACCGTGCCGGCGACGGCTTCGACGGTGCGATTCAAGGCGGTGTGGTCGCCACCTATATGCACGGACCGTGTCTGGCCCGCAACCCGGAGCTGGCCGACCTGCTGCTGAGCAAGGTAGTGGGTGAGCTGGCGCCGCTCGAGCTGCCGGAGGTAGACCTGTTGCGCCGCGAGCGACTAGGGGCGCGGTAGGAGTTCCGTGCAGCAAAGTTTTGGATACGAGAGGTGTCAATGAGTATCCGACGCCGCCAGCAAAGCCGGGCACGCAACGACACCCGGGACGCCGATTCGGCGATGCGCCGCGACACCGCGGGCACGGCCATCGGCAATTTCATGGAGTGGTACGACTTCGGTGTCTACGGCTACATCGCGACCACGATCGCGCAAGTGTTTTATCCGGGCAATAGTGTCAGCGCGGTCCATCTCATCGCCACCTTCAGCACGCTGGCGGCGGCGTACGTGGTACGGCCACTCGGCGGGTTTGTCCTTGGTCCACTCGGTGACCGCATCGGGCGCAAGCGGGTTTTGGTGATCACGATCATGCTGATGGCGGTAGGGACAACCATGAGCGGCTTAGTGCCCGGCTACAGCACCATCGGCATCTGGGCCCCGATCCTGCTGCTCGTCGCCCGGATCTTTCAAGGCTTGTCCACCGGAGGCGAGTTTGTCGGTGCGATGACCTATCTCGTTGAGCGGGCCCCGGACCGCAAACGCGGCATGATGGTCGGGTTCTTGCCGCTGGGCAACCTGGTCGGGTTCGTGCTCGCCGGGTTGCTGGTGACCGCATTACAGGCCTGGCTGCCGAGCCGCGACATGCTGGGATGGGGCTGGCGGATTCCGCTGTTGCTGGGAGCGCCGTTCGGCGTGCTCGCTCTATATTTGCGGCTGCGGATCAGGGAGTCACCCGCCTACGAACAGGTGAGCAGTAGCGGGGATACGGCGGTCGGCCGCGGCTGGCAGCAATTTCGGCACACAGTGGTGGAGCAGTGGAAGCCGATGGTGATCTGCGCGGCTCTTGTGGTGACCTCCCAGGCCCCCGATTTCATGCTCACCGGATACTTGCCGACATACCTCAAAGTGGTTGTGCACGTTGATAACACGGCCGGACTAGTGATGATCGTGGCGACGTTGGCGGTCCTGATGGCCGCGGTGGTGTTCGTCGCCATGTTGTCCGACCGTATCGGCGTCAAACCGATCATGTGGACGGGCTGCGGACTGCTCGTCGTGGCGTCGGTCCCGGCATTCTTGCTAATGCGCTTCGGCGGTATCTTTCCGGTGGTCTTCATCGGTGTGCTGCTGATCGGACTGATGGAACTGTGTTTCGACAGCACCACGCCTGGTGCGCTGCCGGCACTGTTCCCGACCAGGGTACGCAACGGAGCGCTGGCCATCTCCTACAACATCGCGCTATCGACCGTGGGCGGAACCACCCCGCTGATCGCTCAAGCGCTGATAGCCGGCACCGGCAACGTAATGGTGCCGGCCTACATGCTGCTCGTGGCGGGCCTGGTGGGGACGGTCACCCTTTTCTTCATGCCGGAAGTTGCGGGCAAGCCGTTGCCTGGGACTAAGCCTTCGGTCCAAAGCGGGGAGGCTGGCGAACTGGCCGGCGCGTGAGATTGCGACGAGAGTCAGACCATGGCGCGACGGCCGGTCAGCGCGCGGCCCAGGGTCAGCTCGTCGGCGAATTCCAAGTCGCCGCCCATCGGCAAACCGGACGCGATCCGGCTGACGATCAGACCGGGAATGTCGCGCAGCATCCGCACCAGATAGGTGGCAGTCGCCTCGCCTTCGGTGTTGGGGTCGGTGGCGATGATCACTTCGGTGATGTCCACCCCGTCCACCTGCTCGCCGATCCGGTTCAGCAGCTCGCGAATCCGGAGTTGCTCAGGACCGATGCCGGACAGCGGGTCCAGAGCCCCGCCCAAAACGTGGTAGCGCCCACGAAATTCGCGGGTGCGCTCGACGGCCTGCACATCCTTCGGCTCCTCCACGACGCACACCTGCGTGCCGTCGCGGCGCGGATCGGCGCAGATACGGCATCGCTCGTCGTCGGAAACGTTGCCGCACACCGAACAGAACCGCACG
>DATAZN010000300.1:0-15429 GCA_036272035.1 Mycobacterium sp.
GAGAAGCCGGTGAACACCCCGATCGCATAGAACGGCACCAACGCGTTGAGCGAGCCGCCGGTCCCGATCAGCAGAACAACCGCCAGCACGGTGAGCGTGATGATGCCGTTAGAGAACACCAGCCGTTGGCCGCGTTTCATCAGCGGCCGTGGCAGGAAGCTGTCCTCGGCGACGAAACTCGTCAGCGCGGGAAAGCCGTTGAAGCTGGTGTTACCGCCGGTGTAGAGGATCAGTGCGGTCGCCGCCTGAACGACGAAATACAGCACTTTGCCGATTACGCCGTCGCCGAAGACCGCCCGTGCGATCTCGGACAGCATCGACGGATATCCACTGGCGTAGGGGAAGGCGTGCGTGATGTGGGCGAGCCAGGCGACACCGGCCAACAGAAACGCGAGGATGCATCCCATAACCGTGAGCACTCGACGCGCGTTCGTGCTCTCCGGCGGGCGAAAGGCGTTGACCGTGTTGGAGATCGCCTCGACACCGGTCAGCGATGAACCACCGTTGGCGAATGCCCGCAACACAATCAGCAGCGTCGCGCCCATGATCAGACCGCTGCCGTGCTGCACCGGCACCGCTCCATCGGAATGGATCGGGTCGTAGACCGGCAGGCCGCCGAGGAATTCCTTAATAACTCCGACGACGATTGTCAACGAGACCATGCCGACAAATAGATAAGTCGGCAGCGCAAAGGGAAGCCCGGCTTCGCGCAATCCGCGCAGATTGGCAAAGCACATTAGGAGGACGACGCCGACTGTGATTTCCAAGCTGTAGGGACCGAGCGCCGGTATCGCCGACGCCACCGCCACGGTTCCGGCCGCGCACTGTACGGCGACGGTGACGACGTAGTCGATCAGCAGCGACGCGGCGGCGATCTGGGCGATCTTGGGTCCGAAGTTCTCCCGCGCAACCACGTACGAACCGCCGGCGCGCGTGTAAACCATCACCACCTGGCGGTATGAGGCGGCCACCAACACCAGAATCAGCAGGATGACCCCGGTGATCGGCAGTAGCAGAGCGAACGCGGCCATTCCCGCAGCCGGGAGCAGTTCGATCATCACCTGCTCGGAACCGTAAGCGGTCGACGAGATCGCGTCCGGGGACAGCACGCCCAGCGCGACAGGATTGGACAGACGCTCGTGCTGGAGTTGGTCAGTGATCATCGGCCTTCCGAGGAAGACCCTCTTAAACCGGTCGGAGAACGACGGCGATATCCGTGGCTCGCCGGCCAGCTGTGGCATAGCAAATTCCTCACATAATTTCTAGGGTTTTTACAAAAACATCTTCAGACCTCGGCAGAGCCTACGGTTTTCAGCTGGGAATCTCTCGCTGAGACCGCTGTACACAGCTGTCTCGAAAGCATCTTTACGGAATCTTGATGCCTTACGGCGCCGGCGATCCACTCGTGCCCCACGAGCCCTGTGGATAGTCCACCGTCAGTGCTCCGTCGGCGAGTTCGGAAAACCGCTCTAGTCCCTCGTCGTGCTCGTCGTCGATACCGCGAAGCGGACCCGGCTCAGCCAGGTAGCGCCGTGCGTAAAGCCGGGCAACGAGGGACTTGCGGTCCGTGCCGCGGGTGGCGTGCTCCCAGGCGGCCTGCTCGGTCAGCAGGGCGCCGGCGTAGACATCCCCGATGAATTGGGCCAGCGGGAACAGCCGCGCCTCGGCAACGTCGGCGGGCAGTTTGGTCCAGGCGGTGATCGCCGCTTCGAGATCCTCGATGCGGCGGCGCACCAGCCGGGTCGTGTCTTCAGTGTCGTCGGACACTGAGACCGCGTCATGCAGTCGCTCCAGCAGCGGCTGATGAGCACCGATGCGCTCGATCCCCCGCCGCACGTCGAGGCACAGGATGTTGTCGGCGCCCTCCCAGATCGTGTTGACCTGGGCATCGCGCAAAAGCCTTGCCACCGGCCATGTTTCGATATAGCCGTTGCCTCCGTGGATCTCGATCGCGTCGGAGGCCATGGTGATGCCGAGCCGGCACACCTTGAGCTTGGTGACCGGCACGGCAATCCGCTGTCGGATCAGACGTGGTTGGCGGTGGTTGGGAAGCCCGACGCCGTCGAACACCAGCGCCTGGGCGGCTTCGACATCGACGATCATTTCGGCGAGTTTGCGGCGCATCAACGGCTTGTCGAGCAGGCGGTCGCCGAACGCCTGCCGCTGCCGGGCGTAACACAGCGATTCGACCAGGGCGCGCCGCGCGTTGCCCAGGGCGAACAGGGCGATCCCGAGACGGGCGGCGTTGGTCAGCTCCATCATCCGGCCCAGACCCTTACCGTCCGAGGGCTGCGCGTCGGTGCCGGGCTGGTCCGTGCTGGGCTGGTCGGTGCTGGGCCTGTCGGTGCTGGGCCTGTGGGTGCTGGGCCTGTCGGTGCTGGGTTGATCGGTGTTGGGCTGGCCGGACAGCAGGAAGGCCTCCGCGTCGACCAGCTCCACCTCGCCGGAGGCCACCGAGCGGGTGCCCAGCTTGTCTTTCAGTCGCCGGATGCGAATGCCGTTGCGCGTCCCGTCGCGACGGGTCCGCAGCACCAGGAAGCTCGCCGCGCCGCGGCTGGTGTCCGGGGCGCCCTCGGGCTTGGCCAACACGACGAAAACCTGGCCATCGCAGTTGGACGCAAACCACTTGAAGCCATTGATGAGCCACGTGCAGCCATCCGCCTGTCGGGTAGCCGTGGTCTCCAGCGCTCCGAGGTCGGAGCCGCCGGCCCGCTCGGTGAGTAGCTGAGCGGTCTCGCCTTCCCACTCCCCGCTCGCGAATCGGGCGAGGACATGCTCGCGCACGTCGGCGGGCGCATAGGCCGCAACCAGCGACTTGACCATGCCGCCGCCTGTTCCCAGAGCACAGCCCATACCGATGTCGGCCTGATCAAGCAGATAGTTGGCCGCGAACATCGGCAGCGACGACGCGATGCCGGCCCGCCGCGCGTCGTCTTTGAGCGCCTTCTGCGCGCTCAACACCGCCCGTTTGGACTCGATGAACGACGTCGGCTGGACCACCTGGCCGATGTCGTGGCCCCAGCGGTCGTAGCGTTCCAGATGAGCCGGGTTACGGTCGGTTTGCTCGGCCCACCGGGCCACCGGACCGCCCATCAACTCACCGATGTCATTGAGGTGTGGTTCGACGACGGCCAGCTCATCGGGCTGCAAGTAGTAGGCCATCGTCAGCTGCAGCGTGGGGTCGGTGCGATACCAGTTGAGGCCGACGGCTCCCCGGTAGTTCTCGGTGCGGTAGCGCTCCGATTTCTCGGGCGTGCTGAACGGCAGCCGGTCAACCGCCTCCGCTTCGTACTGCGTCATCGGCGCCGCTCCTCCTCATCGCTACGTCCCCCGCGAGCGGGAGGTGCTCCCTCTGCATCGTCGCCGTGGGTCATCGGCGCCGCGCCTATTCCCCCAAACGGTCGACGGCGGCGGCGATGCGCTCGTCGGTGGCCGTCAACGCCACCCGGACGTGCTGGGCGCCGCGTGCGCCGTAGAACTCACCGGGTGCCGTCAGAATGCCACGCTGAGCCAACCAGCCGACGGTGTCGCGGCACGGCTCGCCGCGGGTGACCCACAGATACAGACCGGCGTCGGAATAGTCGACGGTGAAGCCGGCCGAGCGGAACGCCGGCAGCAGCAGATCGCGGCGCCGTCGGTAGCGCTCGCGCTGCTCACGCTCGTGTTCGTCGTCGTCCAGTGCGGCGACCATGGCCACCTGCACGGGTCGCGGCACCATCATCCCGGCGTGTTTGCGCACCGCCAGCAGCTCACCGACCAGGGCGGCGTCGCCGGCGACGAAACCGGCCCGGTAACCGGCCAGCGAGGAACTCTTCGACAACGAGTGCACCGCGAGCAGACCGGTGTGGTCGCCGTCGCAGACCGATGGATGCATTACCGACAAAGGTTGCGCGGCCCAGCCCAGGCCCAGGTAGCACTCGTCGGAGGCGACCACCACACCGCGCTCGCGGGCCCAGCCGACCAGCTTGCGCAGGTGATCGACTCCCAGCACCTGACCGGTCGGGTTGCTCGGCGAGTTCACGTACAACAGGGCCGGCGCCTGGGGACCGAGCTGGGTGAGCGAATCGGCAACGAGCACCCGTGCACCGGCCAGCCGCGCGCCGACATCGTACGTCGGATAGGCCAGCTCGGGTACTACTACCGAATCCTCGGCGCCCAGGCCGAGCAGGGTCGGCAGCCAGGCGATCAGCTCTTTGGTCCCGATGACCGGTAGCACGGCCGACTCGGTCAACCCCGTGACGCCGTAACGGCGGCTCAGCGCGGCTACCGCCGACTCGCGAAGCTCCGGTGTGCCTGCGGTGGTGGGGTAGCCCGGTTCCGCGCTGGCCGAGGCCAGCGCGTCGCGGATTACCGGCGCCACCGGGTCGACTGGCGTGCCGACCGAGAGGTCGACGATGCCGCCCGGGTGCGACTTGGCCAGCGCGGTCGCGTCGGCCAGGGTGTCCCAGGGGAACTCCGGCAATGACGCCGATACCAGCCGGCGGTCCGTCAGGCGGCTCAGTCGCCCTCACCCTGCGGCGGGAGGTCCTTCACAGACTGCGGGTCGTTCTCCGTCATGCCGACTTTCGCTGCACCACCGGGAGATCCGAGTTCGGCGAAGAAGTCCGCGTTGATCTGGGTGTACTGGTTCCACTGTTCGGGGACGTCGTCCTCGTAGTAGATCGCCTCGACCGGGCACACCGGCTCGCAGGCACCGCAGTCGACGCATTCGTCCGGGTGAATGAAAAGCATCCGAGCGCCCTCGTAGATGCAGTCGACCGGGCATTCCTCGATACATGCCTTGTCTTTGATGTCGACGCAGGGTTCGGCGATCGTGTACGTCATAGACGTCCCCTCACGGTCTCCAGGTTGCTGTTTGGCTGAGCCGGTCGGTGCTGGGCCTGTCGGTGAAGGCACTTCCCGGCGGTGACGATGTCTTGGTTACTGATACTAGACGTTGCATATACAACGCAAGTACCAGGCCATTATGCACGTCGCTGCAGTGCAACTAGTTGCATAGGGCGGTGCGGTGTTCTTATGCTGCGCCAGTGACACTCCCCCACGCGATCCTGGTGTCGCTGTGCGAACAGTCCGGCTCCGGCTATGAGTTGACACACCGGTTCGATCGCTCGATCGGATACTTCTGGAGCGCTACCCACCAGCAGATGTACCGCACCCTGCGGACGATGGAAGACGACGGCTGGGTGTCGGCGACGGTGGTCGCACAGCGCGGGCGGCCGGACAAGAAGGTCTACACCGTGTCCGATGCCGGCCGGGCCGAATTGGCGCGCTGGATCGCGGCGCCGCTGCGGCCGAGGTCCGGGCGCGGTGGTGCCCTCAGCGACAACCGCACCCGTGAAGTGGCCGTCAAGTTACGCGGCGCCGCCTATGGCGATACCACCGAGTTGCACGCCCAGGTCGCCGCCCTGCGCGCTGAACGGGCCGAGCTGCTGGACAGCTACCGCGGCTTCGAGAAGAAGCAGTTCCCCGATCCGACGGCGTTGCGCGGCAACGCATTACATCAGTATCTGGTGCTGCGCGGTGGAATCCGCGCCGAAGAAAGCACCATCGACTGGCTCGACGAAGTGACCAGCGGGCTGGAGAACATGACGCAGGAGAACCGATGAACTATCCAAACCTGTTGTCCCCGTTGGATCTCGGATTCACCACGCTGCGCAATCGGGTGATCATGGGCTCGATGCATACCGGCCTGGAGGACCGCGCCCGTCACACCGACCGGCTCGCCGAGTATTTCGCCGAACGTGCACACGGTGGCGTCGGCCTGATCATCACCGGCGGCTACGCCCCCAACCGAACCGGCTGGCTGCTGCCGTTCGCGTCCGACCTGACTTCGTCCGGGCAGGTAGGCCGGCACCGTCGCATCACCAGCGCGGTGCACGACGGGGGCGGCAAGATCCTGCTGCAGATCCTGCACGCCGGACGATATGCCTACCACCCGCTTTCGGTCAGCGCATCGTCGATCAAGGCGCCGATCAACCCATTTCGTCCGCGCCGGCTTTCGTCGAGCGGTGTGCAGAGCACGATCGGCGACTTCGCCCGCTGCGCGCAACTGGCCCGCGAGGCGGGTTACGACGGCGTCGAAATCATGGGCAGCGAAGGGTATTTGATCAACCAGTTCTTGGCGCCGCGAACCAACAAGCGCAAGGACGGGTGGGGCGGCAGCGCGGAGAAGCGCCACCGATTCCCGGTCGAGATCGTCCGGCGCGCACGCGCGGCAGCCGGATCCGATTTCATCATCTCCTACCGGATGTCGATGGCCGACTTCGTCGAGGGCGGTCAGAGCTGGGACGACATCCTCACGCTTGCAATCGAAGTCGAAGCCGCCGGCGCGACGATGATCAACTCCGGCTTCGGCTGGCACGAGGCGCGGGTGCCCACCATCGTCACGTCGGTGCCCAACAACGCCTTCGTCGACATCAGCCATGCCGTCGCCGGCCACGTCAACATCCCGGTGGTGGCGTCCAATCGAATCAATATGCCGCAGGCGGCCGAACAGATTCTGGCCGACACCCGCGTGCAGCTGATCTCCATGGCGCGACCGCTGCTGGCGGACCCCGAGTGGGTGCTCAAGGCGCAGGCCGCCCGCGACGGCGAGATCAACACCTGCATCGCCTGCAATCAGGCCTGTCTGGACCACGCTTTCGTGAAGAAGACGGTCTCGTGTCTGCTCAACCCGCGAGCCGGCCACGAGACGCAGCTGGTGCTGTCGCCGACCCGGCGCGCACGCTCGATCGCGGTCGTCGGGGCCGGCCCGGCCGGGCTGGCCGCAGCGGTGAACGCCGCGGCCCGCGGCCACCACGTCACGCTGTTCGAGGCCAACGACTACATCGGCGGCCAGTTCGACATGGCACGCCGCATCCCGGGTAAAGAGGAATTCAACGAAACCATCCGGTATTTCAGGACGATGCTGACAACCCACGGCGTCGTGGTGCGGCTGGGCACTCGAGCATCGGCCACCGAACTGTCCGGCTACGACCATGTGGTGCTGGCCACCGGCGTGGCGCCACGAATTCCGAACATCCCGGGGATCGATCATCCGATGGTGCTGACCTATGCCGAGGCCATCACCGGGGTCAAGACCGTCGGCAACAGCGTCGCCGTGATCGGAGCCGGCGGCATCGGTTTCGACGTCAGCGAGTTCCTCGTCACCGACTCCTCGGCGACACTGAATCTGAAAGATTGGAAGGCCGAATGGGGTGTGGCCGATCCGTGGGAAGCACCGGGTGCACTGATCACTCCGATTCCGGCGCCGCCGGCCCGCGAGGTCTATCTACTGCAGCGCACGAACGGGGTCCAGGGAAAGCGGCTGGGCAAGACCAGCGGATGGGTGCACCGGGCTTCGCTGAAAGCCAAAGGCGTCCATCAGCTTTCCGGAGTCAACTACGAGCGGGTGACCGACGAGGGGCTGCACATCAGCTTCGGCCCGAAGCGCGAGCGAGCGCAGCTGCTCGAGGTCGACAACATCGTGGTCTGCGCCGGTCAGGAGCCGGTGCGCGAGCTGGAAGATGAGCTCCGCCGCGGCGGTATCAACCCGCACGTGATCGGCGGCGCCGCAATCGCGGCAGAGCTGGACGCCGAGCGCGCCATCAAGCAGGGCACCGAGCTCGCGGCCCGGCTGTAGCTTTGCGCCGAACGTGAAACTGCAGTCACGTTGGGCGCCGAACGTGAAACTACAGTCACGCTCGGCGCGGCGGCCGACAACTACGCGGCAAGCGGGTTGTAGTCGGTGGTGCGCTGCCGTGCCGGACGCCCGATGCCCTCGGCGATCGCCATCAACTCGGAGGCGGTTTTGGCGGAGCCGAATTCGGAGCCGGCCATCCGCGAGATGGTCTCCTCCATCAACGTGCCACCCAGATCGTTGGCACCGCCGTTGAGCATCACCTGAGTGCGCTCGATGCCGAGCTTGACCCAGCTGGTCTGAATTTGAGAAATCCGGCCGTGCAACATGATCCGCGCCAACGCATGCACAGCGCGATTGTCGCGGTGGGTGGGTCCCGGCCGCGAGGCACCGGCGAGGTACAGCGGCGAGTTCTGATGCACGAACGGCAGCGGGACGAACTCGGTGAAACCGCCGGTGCGGTCTTGGATGTCACGCAACACGTTGAGGTGGCCGACCCAATGCCGCGGCTCGTCGACGTGGCCGTACATCATCGTCGACGATGACCGCAGGCCCACCTCGTGCGCGGTCGTCACCACCTCGATCCACATCGAGGTGGGCAACTTGCCCTTGGTGAGTACCCAGCGGACTTCGTCGTCGAGAATCTCGGCGGCCGTACCGGGGATGGTGTCCAGGCCCGCTTCGCGCAGGCTGGTCAGCCACTCGCGGATGCTCAAGCCGCTCTTGGTCACGCCGTTAGCGATCTCCATCGGCGAAAACGCGTGCACGTGCATCGACGGCACCCGCGCCTTGACCGCGCGGACCAGGTCGGCGTAACCGGTGACCGGCAACTCGGGGTCGATACCGCCCTGCATGCAGACTTCGGTGGCACCGGCGACATGCGCTTCCCACGCCCGCTGGGCGACCTCGTCGGACGACAGCGAGTAGGCGTCGGCGTCATCTTTGCGCTGCGCGAAGGCGCAGAACCGGCAGCCGGTGTAGCAGATGTTGGTGAAGTTGATGTTGCGGTTCACCACAAACGTGACGTCATCACCGACCACGTCGCGGCGCAGCGAATCCGCCAGCGCGGTAACGGCATCCAGCGCGGGTCCATCGGCGGTGGCCAATGCGAGATACTCCGCGTCGGTACAGCTGGCCGGGTCACGTTCGGCCGAGCGCAGTGCGGCGAGCACGTCGGTGTCGATGCGCTCCGGCGCGCGGGCGGCCAAGTCGTGCACCTGCGCGCGGATCGACTCCCAGTCACCAAAGGCGCTGTCCAGATCGCTGCGAGTCTCGGTCAGCCGGCCTTCGGTGTCGATCGCGGCGTTCAGATCGACGCGGCCGGACGATGCCACCTCGTCGGGCTCCTGCCACGGCATGCCCACCGGCTTCACATCGAGGGCAAGTCCGGTGACCGGATCGGCCAGCGCGGCAACGTGCCCGCGCACCCGGGGGTCGATCCAGGCCGCTCCCGCCTGCACGTACTTGGGCTGGGCAGTCAGTCGTTCCACCAAGTCGTATCCCGCCTCGGCGGTGACGGCGGCGAGATCATCGAGTGCGGGCCACGGCCGCTCGGGGTTCACATGGTCGGGCGTGAGCGGCGAGACGCCACCCCAGTCGTCGACTCCGGCGGCGATCAACGCCAGACATTCCTGCGCCGACACCAGGTTCGGCGGTGCTTGAATGCGCATCGCCGGGCCGAGGACCAACCGCGAAACCGCGACGGTGGCCAGGAATTCGTCGATGTCGGCGTCCGGCGTTGCGGCCATCGCGGTGTGCTGCTTGGCCCGGAAGTTCTGCACAATGACTTCTTGGACGTGACCAAACTCCTTGTGCGACTTGCGAATCGCGTGCAGAGTTTCGGCACGCTCGGTGAGCGTCTCGCCGATACCCACCAGCAAGCCGGTGGTGAACGGAATGGACAGCCGGCCCGCATCTGTCAGCGTGCGCAGCCGGACCTCAGGGTCTTTGTCCGGGCTGCCGTAGTGCGCAAGGCCTTTGGTCTCAAACAGCCGCCGAGACGTGGTCTCCAGCATCATGCCCATCGACGGCGCCACTGGCTTCAACCGCGAGAGCTCCGACCAGCTCATCACCCCGGGGTTCAAATGCGGCAGCAGCCCGGTTTCCTCCAGCACGCGGATCGCCATCGCCCGCAGATAAGACAGCGTGGAGTCGTAGCCGCGTTCGTCCAGCCATTCGCGGGCCTCCGGCCACCGATCTTCGGGCCGATCGCCGAGGGTGAATAGTGCTTCCTTGCAGCCAAGTTCAGCGCCGCGACGGGCGATGTCGAGAATCTCGTCGGGCTCCAGATACATCCCGGTGCCCGCGGCGCGTAGCTTGCCGGGCACGGTGACGAATGTGCAGTAGTTGCACGAGTCGCGGCACAGATGCGTCACCGGGATGAACACCTTACGGGAATAGCTGACCGGCAGCCGTCCAGTCCCGCCACGGCGTCCGGCCGATTCCAGACCGGCGTCCCGTACCTGGGCGGCGCTGCGACACAGGTCGGCTAGATCCTCGCCACGTGCGGTCATCGCGACCGCCGCCTCGTCGACGTTCAGCGCCACCCCGTCGCGGGCACGCCGTAACACCCGCCGCAGCGCGGATGCGCTGGCAGGAGGAGGCACCGACGGGCTGGATAGCAGGGTCGGCTCTTCGTCCGGAGTCAACGGCACGTCTGTGTAACTTCCGGCCATCCAAATTTCATCCGCACGTCCCAACTATCTGCGAACCGACGCGTGCCATGAGCGACAACAGTAGCCTCCGGCTGTGCGGTAGGGGGCGCCTGCCCTCAGCGGGTCGGCCAGCACCGGTATAGCACCACCAACGGCGGCACTACACCCATCGCGAGCAGCAGTAACGGACTGTAGGCCATAACGCCTCGGCCGCCGAAGATGACGTCGCCGCCCGGACCGGGCAGGTACATCAGGAGGAGTGTCAGCAACCAGGTCCACAGCGGCAATGCGGCCACCCGCGCCGACGAGGTCCAACGTCCCGCAGCCCAGACCAGCGCGGCGTTGAGCAGACCGCTGATCAATGCGCTGACGGGAAACGGGATCGAGCCGATATAGCTAGGCAACAGCAGCGCGCCGCCAACCGCCGAAATCGCACCGTCGACCGCCAACACTGTCAAAACGACGATACGGATGGCGCGATCGCCCGCGCCGGTGTCGTCGATCTTGCGGAGGCGCGACGCGGTAGCGCTCAGGTCGGGACGCTGTCCAACTGCGAAACGATGGACATGACCTCCCACTGGAAGCTGTCCAGTCGGTCCTGCCAGTGCTGCTGGTTCTGGTCCAGATCCGGGTCCATGCCGGCAGCCTACCGCGTGACCGGCCCGGCGAGGTCGACTCCGGCGAGCAGATCGGTCTCCCAACCGCGGTCATTGCGACCCCCGGCTTCGCCGACGGCCAATATGTAATGCTCCTGCGCGACGATCGGCAGGGCCAGGTTGTTCGACAGCGCGAGCGCCTTGCCGGTGGGTCCGACGGTCAGCTGAGTGGCGTGCGCGAGAAGGGCCGCCGTCTTGGCCGGCAAGGCATCCGGATCGTCGATCACCGCGTCGATCTCGTCGTCGCCGTAGCCAAGCTTGCCGAAGTCGCCGTCTGCCGGTGGAATTACCCATTCGTCGCGCAAGTCGCCCGGGCCGAGCGCCTCCCACCCCGCCATGAATGCGCTGCGGGAAATGACCGTCCAATACAACTTGGGCACCGACCACGGCGTCCCCGGGTAATCGTCGGTGCGGGCCGCGGCCACCGCCGCAGAGGTGACGACATGGGTCTGAATGTGGTCGGGATGGCCGTATCCGCCGTTAGGGTCGTAGGTCACCACGACGTGCGGGCGCAACTCGCGAATGATGGCGACCAGCGCGCCGACGGCCTCGTGCTGGTCGGCGTCGGCGAACCGCTGCCGGCTGCGTTCCTCGGCGCCCACCATCCCCGAATCACGCCACCGGCCCGGGCCGCCGAGGTATGTCGGCCCGCCGACGCCCAAGGCGTGCAATGCGGCGGTCAGTTCGCCGATGCGGTAGCCGCCGAGTTGGTCAGCGTGGTCAACGGCCAGCTGTGCCCATTGGTCGCCGATCACCTCGCCCTCCTCGCCGAGCGTGCAAGTGACGACCTGCACCTGTGCGCCACGACCGACATAGTGGGCGATTGTGACGCCATTGGTGATGGTCTCGTCATCGGGATGGGCATGCACGAACAGCAGCCGGGGAGTCTCCTGCATGGGATGACCCTACCGTTGCGCTGTGCGGCAAAGGATTTCGTGGCCTAAACCACTGGGTCGCAGCAATAGTCAGCAACTCGGCAAAGCCCAGCTCCGGTGAATATACGTTGCTGACTACTATCGTCGCATGGCAGAGCAGACGGCAACGGTCCGCACCCGCCGCCGGGGCAAGCAACTCGAAGACGCCCTCTACGAAGCGACGCTGGCCGAATTGGCTGCCGTCGGTTACGGCGGACTGACCATGGAAGGCATCGCCGCGCAAGCACGCACCGGCAAAGCAGCGTTGTATCGACGGTGGTCCAGCAAACACGATTTGGTTCAGGCGGCGTTGCTCTACGCGCTGCCGCCGTTGCCCGAGCCACGCGCGGACCGATCGGCACGGGAGAATCTGCTGGCCATCTTCAGTGCACACTGCGATCTCGTTGCGGGTAAGACCGCTTTCCCGGGGCTGTTCATCATGCAGCAGCTGTTGCACGAGCCGGAGTTGCGCGCGATCTTCGCCGACGCCGTCGTCGGGCCCCGATTGCGGATGATCGAATCGGTCCTGCAGGCCGGCGGCGCCAATGGCGAGATCGACGCGGCCATGCTGACGCCGTATACCGCGCGAGCCGGCACCGCAATGATCAACCAGCAGCTGCTGCTGACCGGCGCCCCGCCCAACAAGCGTCAACTCGCGCAGATCGTCGACACCGTGATTCCGCATTCGATCTAACCGCTATTTCCGTTGCGGCACAACCGATTTAAGGCCAGAGGCGCACCGGGGCCCACTTGGAACGAGGCCAAGGGCGGGCCGCCCCCTGGTCGGTCCGCCCTTGGCGTACGGGCGGTCGGAGGCCCCCCGATTGAAGGAATGGCTTCGCTCAAAAGAATCCGCCGAGGATGCCGCCGGGTTTGCTCGCGAACGGTCTCGAGTAGCTGATGCTTCCCCGGCAAGTTCCTGAACCGGTCTCCCGAACAGTACCTGAGAGAAACCTTAAGGATGTCGGATCGCTTACTTCGGTCTAGTAGATATCGAATCGTTACCGATGGACCGCTCGGCGCTAATGCGCGGCGACGATCACTCAGCGCTCTTCACCCACTGTCCGGCATCGCCGACGATGCCGACCGGCACCGCGCCGGAAAGGCTGACATTCTGCACACTCGGGCCCGCGCCGACGATTGTGGTGTCCTGCAGAATCGGCAGCACAGTGGACATATCCCATAGCCGCGGCTCCACGGCGTTGACCACATCGTTGATGTTCTTGGTCCCGTTCAGCGCGGCATCGATGTCTGACTGGATGCTGTGGTCACATATGCCGGTCAAGTTCGACGGCGCCTGTACCAGCGCGCCGGACTCCTGCCCATGGGCACCCGGCGTCGTGGTCGTCGCCGTCGGAGTGGTGGCAGGAGCCGGGTTGGCCGGCACCGAAGGGTCGGATGCGGACTTTGGTGCCGTTGCCGTTGATACCGTGGTCGCCTCCAGCGCCGGGCAGCTGTAGCGGGAAGCCAACTGCGTCGCCAGGTTTCCGCCGGCCTCGCGCCAGCCCACCAACGCGTCCACCCGGTCGTTGACCAGCGCATCGCGGTACAGCGCCACCGGGTCAAGCGCCAGCACGGTCGCGGCGATGCCGACATTGCGCAACTGGTCGGCGGCGGTGTTGGCCACTGCCACAGCCGTCGGATCGTTGGCCGCCACGCCGAGGACCAGCGAGAGTTGCTTGCCGTCCTTGCTGACGTGCCCGCGGGTGATCTCCGGGGTCGAGGTGTCGTTGTCGATCTGGTAGCCGGCCGCTTCCAGTAATCCCAACGCCGCCGTTCGGCTAAGCACCGGCGGCGCCGTCGGCACGTAGCCCGGATCGCTGGGCGAGCGGATCTGCGCCTGGTCCAAGCTGACGGTGTTGTCGCTGCCCGCGCCCACGGCGGCGAGCAGGT
This sequence comes from Mycobacterium sp., assembly GCA_036272035.1. GTDB lineage: Bacteria > Actinomycetota > Actinomycetes > Mycobacteriales > Mycobacteriaceae > Mycobacterium. The sequence goes on from DATAZN010000300.1 coordinate 13,736, forward strand.
CGACGTCGAGTAGTCCGAAGATTGCCTTGCGCACCTGTGCATCGGCCAGCTTGGCCTCGTTGGCGCGCAGCGTCAGCTGCATGACCCGGGGCGTCATGATGCGGGCGGTCCGCACGTCCGGGATCGCCGACAGCTGCGCGAAAACCGCTGAGCCACCGTGCACTTGGGCCACCTGGGTATCGCCGTTGCGCACCGAGTCGGCCAGTGCGGCGGGCGCGCCGGCCCGGCGGAACAGGATCATGTCCGGCTTGGCCGGCGGTCCCCAGTACCGGTCGTTGCGGGCAAGCAGGATCTCGTCGCGTTGCGGGTCGATGGCCTCCACCCGGAACTGTCCACCGGTGACTGGCAGGGCGCGCGCCAGCCCGGCCGGGAAGCCGCCTGGCACGTCCTTGACGATGTGCGCCGGAAGGATGTTGCTGAACAACTCGCGCCACGCCGGGTAGGGCCGGGCGAAGGTGACGACGGCCTGCTTGCCGCCGTCGATCGACTGCACGCCGGTGATCCGGTCATAGCCGGCCGGGTCGACCACACCGGGTTGGCCGACCATCTGTCGCCACAGGTACCAGAAGTCGTCGGCGGCAATCGGGGCGTTGTCGGTCCACTGCGCCTCCGGCCGGATCCTGTAGGTGACCGTGAACGGGTTTTCTCCCGTCACCTCGGCGGACACCAGCAGCGTCGGATCCATCTCCCACCGGGATCCCGTCGGCGTGGCCGGATCGGCCACCGGACGAAATGCGCTGGGCAGCACCAGCGCACTGATCGCAGCGTTCACCGCGGACAGATCGGAGAGCAGATGCGGGTTGAAGCCGGCGCCGATCGAGTCGATGCCCATGATGATCTGCGTCTTGCGCTGCGCCGGCGGAGCCGTGCTGCGTTTGGTCTCGGTGCTCTGCGGCGCCGGCGGCGGGCTGACGGCGCAGCCGGCGAACGCCAGCAACGAAACCAGCACGCCGGTGGTCGCACAGACCCGGCGGGCTCGTTTCGGCACGCCCAACAGGGTATCGGTGCCCGTCTGTTCGGCGACGCGCATCCGGCGGCTAGCCGCGGGCCTTGGCCCGCGCCTTCGCCCGTGCCCGCAGAGTCGCGGTGAGCTCGAGCTTGCGCACCCGGACCACCTGGGGCGTCACTTCCACACATTCGTCCTCGGCGCAGAACTCCATGGCCTGCTCGAGGCCCAAATCCAGCGGACGGGCGAGCGTCTCGAAGACGTCGGCCGTCGACGAGCGCATATTGGTGAGCTTCTTCTCGCGGGTCGCATTGATGTCGAGGTCCTCGGCGCGGGGGTTGATCCCCACCACCTGGCCCTCGTAGGTGTCGTCGCCCGGGTCGACGAAGAACTGCCCACGATCGGCCAGTTGGGTCAAGGCGAACGGCGTGATCTTGCCGGTTCGGTCCGAGACCAGCGACCCGGTGTGACGGGCCCGGATCTCGCCGGCCCACGGGCGGTAGCCGTCGAACACCGCGTTGGCGATGCCGGTGCCGCGGGTAAGGGTGAGGAAGTCGGTGCGAAACCCGATCAGGCCGCGGCTAGGCACGATGAAGTCCATCCGGACCCACCCAGCGGCATGGTTGGTCATTTCCTCCATGCGGCCCTTGCGGGCGGCCATCAACTGGGTGATCGCGCCGACGAACTCGTCGGGGCAGTCGATCGTCATCGCCTCGAACGGTTCGTGCAGTTTGCCGTCGATCGTCCT
>DATAZN010000301.1:0-3333 GCA_036272035.1 Mycobacterium sp.
GCGTGACTGGCCGCGACGGCCATGAAACCGTTGCCGCCGGCGGCGGCGACCGCCCGCTGCCGGGCGGACAGCAGCGGATCGTCGGGCCGCGGGAAGGGGATGCGGTCGATGATGACCAATGACAACGAGGGGCCGGGCACATCGACGCCCTGCCACAGCGACAACGTGCCGAACAGCGACGTCGCCGGGTCGGCGGCGAACTGCTCGACGAGCGTTGGGGTGCTGTCGTCGCCCTGACACAGCACCGGCGTCGACAGCCGTTCGGACATTGCCTCAGCGGCCGCGCGTGCGGCCCGCATCGACGAGAACAGCCCGAGCGTGCGCCCGCCCGCCGCGGTGACGAGTTCGGCGATCTCGGTCAGCTGCTCGGCCGAGCCGGTGCCCTCGCGGCCCGGCGGCGGCAGATGGGCTGCGACGTAGAGGATGCCGGCTTTGCCGTGCTCGAACGGTGACCCGACGTCGATTCCGTGCCAAAGCATTTCGGTATCAGCCAGCCCCCACGCTTTGGCCATCGCGTCGAACGAGCCGCCGACGGTCAACGTCGCCGAGGTCAACACCGCAGTCGAGTCGGCGAACAACCGGGTACGCAGCAGTCCGGATACCGACAACGGCGCCACCCGCAGCACGGTTCGCTTCGACCCGCGGTTGTCCTCGCGGTCCAGCCAGACCACGTCGGTGCGGTCCGGGATCGCCGGCCCGAAGGACACCAGGATGCGCGTTGTGGTGTCGGTGATCTCGGCGAGGCTGGCGACCGCCTCGGCCCGCGCCGACGCTGCCTTGGCGTCGGTGGGCGACGTGTCGATGGTGGACCGCGCGGCGGTGGCCGCGTCCCGCAGCGCCGCGAGGCACGTCCTGAGCTCGTCGTCCAGGTGGTCGATGCGGCCGGCGGACGCGTCCTGGATGGCCGCGATGAAGTTGGCCGATGCCCGTTCCCATCGCTGCATGAGCTCCGGCTCGATCAGCCTGGCTGTGCGCCGCGAGGCGACACCGAGCGCGGTCGCCGACAGCTCGCCGGTTGCCACCGCGGTCACCCGATCCACCAGGTCGTGCGCCTCGTCGACGACAAGAAGCTGATGTTCGGGTAGGACGGCCGAGTCGGCGACGGCGTTGATGGCCAGTAGCGCGTGGTTGGTGACGACAACATCAGCCCGGGCGGCAAAGGCGCGGGCTTTTTCGGCGAAGCATTCCGTGCCGAACGGGCAGCGGGCCATGCCAAGGCATTCGCGAGCGGACACGCTGACCTGCGTCCACGACCGGTCGGCGACGCCGGGCTTGAGGTCGTCGCGGTCGCCGGACTCCGTCGTCGACGACCAGGCGGTGAGCCGCTGCACGTCGCGGCCCAACGCGGTGGCTGCCTGCGGCGAGAAGAGTTCCTGAGGTTCGCCATCGGTATCGGCTGCGGCACCGCTGTGAATCTTGTTGAGGCACAGGTAATTCTGTCGACCCTTCAACAAAGCGAAGCGTGGCTCGCGGGGGAGCGCATCGCTGAGCGCGTCAACCAGCTGAGGCAGGTCGCGGTTGACCAGTTGGCGTTGCAGGGCGATCGTCGCGGTCGACACCACGACCGGGGCGCCGTCGGACACCGCCCGGTTGATCGCCGGAACCAAGTACGCCAACGACTTTCCGGTGCCGGTGCCCGCTTGCACGGCCAGATGCTCGCCGCTTTCGAAGGCGCGGGCAACCGCGTCGGCCATCTCCAGCTGCCCGCTGCGTTCGCTGCCGCCCAGTGCCGCCACCGCAGTGGCCAGCAGCTGCGTGACGGGCGATGGCGCGTCGTCGGTCGTGGCTACTCCTACGTGTCGGTCGGCGGGCGTCGGGCCGGGATCTGGGTCGTGGGAATTGCCGGGTCGCCGTGCGACAACATCAGACCCTCCCACGGCAAGCTTCGCAAGCCCGACGCCACCAGCTCGCGTGCCACGCCGAGAGCTTCACCTCCCAGCTCGATCACCGTCCCGCCGCCGCGCACCAACGGAATCGTCAGTACCCGCGACGGCTCGGTAGTCGACGGCGGATGGCCGATGGGATGCACGATCTCGTCGGTGATCGTGCCGGTCGAACGGGACAGCCGCAGAGCCGCTTTGCGGCCGCCGTGGGATTGCTTGCGGACGCTGCGTTTCTCGACGGGCATGCCGTCGACTTCGACCAGCTTGTAGACCATATTCGCGGTGGGCGCACCCGAACCGGTGACCAGCGAGGTGCCGATGCCGTAGCTGTCCACCGGTTCTGCTCGCAGTCCTGCGACGGCGAATTCGTCGAGATCGCCGGAGACCACGATGCGGGTTCGGTTGGCCCCGAGCCGGTCGAGTTGGTTGCGAACCTGGCGGGCCAGCACTCCCAGGTCGCCGGAGTCGATGCGTACCGCGCCGAGTTCGGCGCCGGCGGCCGCCACCGCGTTGGCCACGCCGGTCGTCACGTCGTAGGTGTCGACCAGAAGCGTGGTGCCGGCGCCCAGGGCAGCGACCTGTGCCGCGAACGCGCCCGGCTCGTCGGGTCCGTCCGGGCCGTCGTAGAGCAGGGTGAAGGCGTGCGCGCTGGTGCCTTCGGTGGGCATGCCGTAGCGGCGGTGGGCCTCGAGGTTGGACGTCGCTGCGAATCCCCCGAGGTAGGCGGCGCGCGCAGCTGCGACGGCGGCACGCTCGTGGGTGCGGCGCGAGCCCATGTCCATGATCGGCCGTCCTTGGGCGGCACTGACCATCCGCGCAGCCGCTGACGCAACGGCGGTGTCATGGTTGAAAATCGACAGCGCCAGTGTCTCGAGCACCACACATTCAGCGAAGCTGCCGGTCACCGAAAGTACCGGCGAGCCAGGGAAATACAGCTCACCCTCGGCGTAACCGTCGATGTCGCCGCTGAACCGAAAATCGCGCAGGTAAGCCACTGTGTCCGCATCGAGGAATTCCGCCAACGATTCGCACGCGGCCTCGTCGAACCGGAACTCGGGCAGCGCTTCCAGAAACCGTCCCGTCCCGGCCACCACACCGTATCGGCGTCCGTCCGGCAACCGGCGAGCGAACAGCTCGAACGTGCACCGGCGGTGTGCGCTGCCGCCGCGCAGCGCCGCCGACAGCATGGTCAACTCGTACCTGTCGGTCAGCAGCCCGGCGTAAACCGAGTTGTTCACAAGGCAACGGTATCGGTTGCGCTACGGCGGCTCGGTATCCTGGAACCCATGGTTGCGTCAGCCCCGGCAACGCCGGGAACGACCGGGCAGCGGGAAGCCGACACGGTTGAAGCCACGGCCGCTCCCTGGGTGACCATCGTGTGGGACGATCCGGTCAACTTGATGAACTACGTGACATACATCTTCCAGAAGCTGTTCGGCTACAGCGAGCC
>DATAZN010000302.1:0-8352 GCA_036272035.1 Mycobacterium sp.
CATCAGAGGCCAGCCGCGGAGCACAACGCCGGACCGCTTGTCCGGAGGATCGACGCTGGCGGCTAGGTCTTGAACCGTTTATGCAATCCGGTCGATAGTCGCCAGAGCTGTCGCCAGATGTTCGCGAGCGATCTCGGCGTCATACTGAGCCTGCATGTTGATGAAGAACATGTCGCTGAGGCCCAGTGCGCGCGACAACCGGAGCGCGGTGTCGGCGGTGATACTGCGCTTGCCGTGGACGATCTCGTTGATGCGTCGCGCCGGTACGTCAATCGCCTTGGCGATCCGGTACTGCGAGATGCCCATCGGCTCGAGAAACTCGGTGAGAAGAATCTCGCCCGGGTGTGTAGGTGCGAAATCGGCCATGGTGCTCTCCTTTCTAGTGGTAGTCGACGAGCTCGACGTTTCCGGCACCGGCGGTGCTCCAGGTGAAGCAGATCCGCCACTGGTCGTTTACGCGAATGCTGTACTGGCCGGCGCGGCTGCCGCTGAGCTTTTCTAGGCGGTTGCCGGGTGGGACACGAAGGTCGTTGATGCTCTCGGCGGCGTTGATGAGAACGAGCTTGTTGTGTGCGAGCCGGCTGAGTTCCGGGCTGAGTCTCTTGATGTAGCGGCGCTGCCAGATCGCCTCAGTGTCCTTGTCCCGGAACGAGCGGATCACTCATCAATAGTAACGCTATCCGTTATTAACGTAAAGCGTTACTAACGGTAGGCTCCGGAAGATTGTGCACGAAGTAGTCACCGGGGCGAATTACAGTGGTGGAACAGCACTCACCACGAGGGGATCCTATGAACCAGCTACACTCCCCGGGCCCAAGCGAGCATAACCCCTTCACCGGAAGGCCGATCAACAGCAGATTGCTTCTGACTATTTCAGAAGCTGCTGCAGCGCTGTGGATTTCGCGCTCGTCGATCTATCGACTGTTCGATTCCGGCGAGCTCGCCTGGGTCCAGATTGGGGCTTCTCGGCGGGTCACATCCGCCGCGATTCACCGCTTCATCGCAGCACACACCCAAGCTGCGTCCTAACGTCCAACTGAAATGGCCGAACGCCGCCAGCTTCCGCCTCAGATCCGACGCGTCGAGTTAGCCAGCCGCGTCGGCAGCAAGGCTGTCGTGCGTTATCAGTTGACCGTCGACACGGGAACCGATGATGGTAAGCGCAAGCAACTGCGCCGCCGCTACCGGACCGAGAAGGAAGCCCGGAAGGCGCTGGCGGAGATCCAGGGCCAAGTTAATTCCGGCACCTACGTGCAGCCATCTACGCTTACGGTGGAGCAGGCTTGCGCGGATTGGCTGCAGTCCCGCCACAAGATCCGACCCACGACCGCCGCAGGTTATGAGTATGTCCTGCAGCCTGTTCGCAGCGAGCTCGGTGATCTGGCCGTTCAGGATCTGACCCGCCGACACATCGACGAGCTGATCGTGAAGTTGCGCGCCGGCAGCTTGGAGCGGCCCGGCGGCCGGCCGCGCAAGGCGTGGAGCGCGCGGTCGTGCAACTACATGCTTGGAGCAATATCGCAGGTCCTCGCGCAGCTGGTCGCCGAGGGCCGCTTGGCGAGAAATGTTGCCGGACTGGTCGATCGCGTACCGGGCAAGGCCAGAAAATTCGAGACATTCACCGCCGATCAGGTGCGGACGGTTCTCGGTGGCATCGCGAAGGACCGCAACCGGCATGCCTGGCACCTCGCTCTCGCGGGCTTACGGCGCGGTGAAATCGCGGGGCTGCGTTGGGATGACGTCGATCTCGACCAGCGGACAGTGCGGATCAGCAAGACCCGCGTCGACGTTGGCGGACGCGCACTCGACCAAGACGACCCGAAGACAGCGTCAGCTGGGCGGGTGCTCCCGCTACCTAATGCACTGCTCGGCGAGCTCACCGCGACGAAAGCGCGCCAAGCGGCGGAAAGGTTGTCTCTCGGAGAGGCCTACGCGGGCTTGGACTATGTGGTCTGTAACGAGGCCGGAGAGCAGTACCACCCCTCGACGCTATCCACCATGTGGCAAGCGGCCATCAAGAACCTCGACGTGCCGCAGGTCCGGCTGCACGACGCCCGGCATACCTGCGCAACACTCATGCACTTGCAAGGCGTGCCCATCGCGTTGGTCGCGGCCTGGCTGGGCCATGCCGACGTCTCGTTCACACTCCGGACCTACGTGCACGCGCAGCCGGAGGCACTCGAAATGGCGGCGCGCAGCTTTGCTCCGCCGACATCAAGCGCCAGCGAGTGACGCGTTCGCACACTCGTGCGGTGACGTCAACCGGTTACTTGTGACAATCTGTGACAATTTCCGACGCCGTCGAACGTATGTGCAGTGGGGGAAAATAGAAACGACCAGCTTAGAGAGCATTTCTTTCGTCGGGCTGACAGGATTTGAACCTGCGACCACTTGACCCCCAGTCAAGTGCGCTACCAAACTGCGCCACAGCCCGGTGCCGGCGCGCCGCCGGCAGCAGGTGGAAAGCCTACAGCAGGTGGCGACGCCCGCCCCAACCCAACGCCTCAGGAGGTCGTGGGTTCGCTGAGCTTGACCAACATCTTGCCGATGTTGGCCCCGGTGAACAGCCCGTTGAGCGCGTCAACGCATGAGTCGACGCCCTCAAAGACGGTCTGGCGGGCCTTGATTCGGCCCTCACGGCCCCACTGGCGAAGCGAGGCGAACGCCTCGTCGAAGCGCCCCCACTGATCGAGCGCGTTGAATCCCTGCATGGTCGCGGTCTTCGACAGCAGGTTCACGTAGTTGGCCGGCCCCGGGTGGTCGCCGGTCAGGTAGCTGGAGATGATGCCGCACAACACGACCCGCGCATTCATGGCTAACCTGCCCAACACCGCGTCGAGAATGGGGCCGCCGACGTTGTCGAAGTAGACATTGACCCGCTTGGGGCAGTGCGCTTTCAGCGCGGCAGCGAGGTCGTCGTTCTTGTAGTCGATGCATGCGTCGAAACCGAAGTCCTCGACCACCGCTCGACACTTCTCCGGCCCACCCGCGATGCCCACCACCCGAGCGCCGGCGATCTTAGCGATCTGGCCCGCCACCGATCCGGTAGCGCCGGCCGCGGCCGAGACCACCACGGTGTCTCCGGCCTGAGGCCGACCGACGTCGGTCATCCCGATGTACGCCGTCGCGCCGGTCGGGCCGTAGACCGACATGATCGCCAGCTGATCGCTTTCGTCGGGGATCGGCGTGCTGAACACGTCGTCGCGGATGATCACATATTCCTGGAAGCCGGTCAGCGTGGTGATCACGTCGCCGACCGCGTAGGCGTCACAGCGTGATGACACGACCTCGCCGATTCCGGCCGCGCGGATGACTTCGCCCAACTGCACGGGCGGCAGGTAGCCCTGCTGGTCGTTGAGCCAGGTGCGGACCGCGGCGTCGAGGCCCACGTAGGTGGTGCGGACCAGCGCCTCGCCCTCGGCGGGCTCGGGCGCCGGCGTGGTGACCAGTTCGGTGTCGCCGGGCTGGACGAGCCCGTTCGGACGGCGACGCAGCAGGATCTGACGGTTCGCGATATCGGGCACGATGCAGAAACTACCGAATGCGAATGAGCTATTCGGCGCGATCTTGCTATGCGAGCATCGGTGAATGAAATCCGAGGACGATCCCGAAGCCCGAATTCGGGAGCTCGAGCAGCCGCTGGCCGAGGCGGCACGAGCTTCCGAGGCCGGCGAGAATCCGCCGCCCAGTAAGTGGGCGCCACCGCCCGCTTCCGCGATGCCGCCACCGCCCGGTGCCGCGTTCCCGCCGGGTCCCCCGATGCCAACACCGCCATCGCTCCCCTACGGCGGCGGCTTGTTTCCGAGCCCATCGGCCCAATATTCGCGCAGCAATCGGACGTTGTGGATCATCCTCGGAGTCTTCGTCATTGGCATGATCGCCTTGCCGGCCGCGATCTTCCTCTTTACCGCGCACCAGGTTTCACGTAGCGGCATGACCACCTTCTCGCCCATTCCGAGCATCCCCACGGCAGGCCCCACCGCCTCTGCGACCATGCTGCCAACGAATGCGATGCCATCAACATCAGTGTCGACCGCGCCGGCGGGTGAAAATATCACTGTTTCCGGCATCAGCGAAGCTCGGACCATCGCCTGCAATGGGGGCAGCGTCAGCGTCAGCGGAATCACCAACAATGTCGTGATCACCGGTCACTGCGCGAGCCTGAGTGTGTCTGGTATCCAAAACCAGATCACCGTCGACGCAGCCGACAGCATCCAAGCCTCAGGCTCCGGCAACCAGGTCACTTACCACACTGGATCGCCGAAAATCGGGAATTCCGGTTTCGATAACGTCGTTCAACGGCGCTGACCCATCAGACGCTGACCCATCAGACGTTGAGCAGCCGGTAGAGCCCGATGAGGCCGACGATGACGATCGCGGCGCGCATCGCTTTCGGTGAAAGCCGACGGCCATAGCGTGCACCCAGCCAGCCACCGAGCAATGACCCGATCGCGATGAGACCGGCGACCGCCCAGTTGATGCGATGGAAGGCCACCACCGTATAAGCCAGCGCTGCAACAAGATTCACGATCAATGTCAACAGGTTCTTCGCCGCGTTCATCCGCTGCACCGATTCCGGCAGGAGTGCACCCATCGCCCCAACCAGCAGAATCCCCTGCGCGGCAGTGAAATAGCCGCCATAAACGGCGACCGCGAAAGTGCTCGACACCACCGCGGCCATCCGGCCACGCGAAACGTCGTCGGCCGACTGACCTGCCTTCGCCGCTCGTGCCTGCGCCCAGGCTTGGATTCGCGGACCGATGACCACCAGCACCAGCGCGATGATCAGCAGCACCGGCACCACCGCGGTGAACAGTTTCTCCGGAAGATGCAAGAGCAGCCAAGCACCCAGCATCGCGCCGATAACCGAAGCGGGAATTTGCCATACCAGCCGGCCGCCCTGACCGCGCAGCTCACGCCGGTAGCCCCAGGTGCTTGAGGCATTGCCCGCAACCAGGCCCACCGCGTTGGACATCGTCGACGTCACTGGCGGATAACCCATCGCCACAAGTGTCGGAAAAGTGATCAACGTGCCCGAACCAACAACGGCATTGATCGCGCCGGCCCCCACGGCGGCGAGGACGATCAAGATCCCTTGCGACAACGGCACTGACAAGACTTTATCCGGCTTAACTCGTGGGGAAATATGAGTTTCAGCACTGCTCGCCCCGCCGTCAGCGCGACTTGGGCTTGCGCTTCTCGCGTACCCGGACGTTGATGCGAATCGGGCTGCCTTCAAAGCCGAATGTCTCGCGCAGCCGTCGCTCCAAAAATCGGCGATAGCCCGCTTCCAAAAAGCCGGAGGTGAACAGCACGAACGTCGGCGGGCGAGCGGCGGCCTGGGTGGCGAACAGAATCCGCGGCTGTTTACCGCCGCGCACCGGCGGCGGTGTTGCCGCCACGATTTCCTTGATCCAGGTGTTCAACCGGCCGGTGCCGATCCGGGCATCCCACGATGCCAGCGCACTTTCCAACGCCGGCACCAACTTCTGCACCGCGCGTCCGGTCTTCGCGGAGATGTTGACCCGTTGCGCCCATTGCACCTGCGCCAGTTGGCGGTCGATCTCGTTGTCCAGCTGGTAACGGCGCTCGTCGTCGACGAGGTCCCACTTGTTGAACGCCAGCACCAGCGCGCGCCCGGCCTCGATGACCATCGACAGCACTCGAAGGTCCTGCTCGGTCAGCGGCACCGATCCGTCGATCAACACGATCACCACCTCGGCGGCATCGATGGCGCCGTGGGTGCGCACCGAGGCATAGAACTCCTGCCCGCTGGCCTGGCCGACCTTGCGGCGTAGTCCGGCCGTGTCGACAAAACGCCAGACCTTGCCGTCCATCTCGATCAGCGAGTCCACCGGATCGACGGTGGTGCCGGCGACGTCGTGCACCACCGAGCGCTGATCGCCCGCCAACCGGTTCAGCAGCGAGCTCTTCCCGACGTTGGGCTTGCCGACCAGGGCCACCCGCCGTGGACCGCCCTGAGCTGAGGTTGACTCCGCGACCGCCGGAAGCGCGCCGACGACCGCGTCGAGCAGATCGGCCACGCCGCGACCGTGTATCGCGCTGATCGCGTGTGGCTCACCGACGCCCAACGACCACAACGCGGCGGCATCGGCTTCGCCTTTCTCGCTGTCAACTTTGTTGGCGGCCAGGAACACCGGCTTGCCGGATCGGCGCAGGATACGGGCCGCAGCTTCGTCGCCGGCGGTCGCGCCGACGACCGCGTCCACCACCAGGATCACCGCGTCGGCGGTACGCATGGCCACCGACGCCTGCTCGGCTACCAGCAGCTGCAGGCCCTCGGCGTCGGGCTCCCATCCCCCGGTGTCCTGGACGACGAACCGGTGTCCGGTCCACAGCGCGTCGTAGGACACCCGGTCACGGGTCACCCCGGGCACGTCCTGAACCACCGCTTCGCGCCGACCCAGGATTCGGTTGACCAGCGACGACTTGCCGACGTTCGGCCGGCCCACGACCGCCACCACCGGTGGCGGACCACTGGCCACATCGTCGATGGAATCAACGAAGTCCGTTGATTCCCAGTCGCTTTCGTCGACCCAGGTGCCGTCTTCACTCACCGAACTGCCTCGCTTCGCTGCTTGACCAACTGCAGGAGGTGAGCGATCACTTCGGATTCGGTCATCTCGCTGGTATCGACGACCACAGCATCCGAGGCGGCCCGCAGGGGCGACACCACGCGCGTGGAGTCCAGGTGATCGCGGCGGCGCACGTCGGCGAGCACGGAGTCGTAGTCGTCGATAAGACCGGCGGCGACATTCTGATCATTGCGGCGCCGTGCCCGCGTCTCGGCCGACGCGGTCAGGTAGATCTTGACGTCGGCGTCGGGCAACACCACGGTCCCAATGTCGCGTCCTTCAACCACGACGCTGCCGGGTCCCCCGGCCAGGGCGCGCTGCAAGTCGACAAGTCGGGTGCGGACGGCGGGAACAGACGACACCGCTGACACCGCCTTGGTGACCTGGTCGCCGCGGATTTCCGACGAAACATCTTCGCCGTCAAGGTAACTACGATCCTCATCGGGGTGGGAGCCCACCGAAAGCTTAATGTTGGACGCGACTGCTCCTACGCCGTCCTGGTCCGTGAGGTCGATTCCGGCGCGCAGCACCGCGAGCGTGACGATGCGGTACATCGCACCGGTATCCAGGTAGCGGGCCCGCAATGCATGCGCCAATCCTCTTGATACCGATGACTTGCCGGTGCCTGCCGGACCGTCGACGGCGACGACGACTGCGTTCACAGGCCTACCGCTTTGTAGAGCTCCCCGATCTCGTTGCGGCGCAACGCCCGAATGCTGCCCGGCCGCTGCTCACCCAACGCCACCGCGCCGATGTCGGTGCGGACCAGTGTTTGCACTGGAAATCCCACCTCGGCCAGCATCCGTCGCACAATGCGTTTGCGTCCCTCGTGCAGCGTGACCCGAAGCAGTGACTTACCGGGAATGGCGTCGACCACTGCGAAATCGTCGACCGCGACCGGCCCGTCGTCCAACTCGATTCCGGCCCGCAATTTCTTGCCGAGCCCTCGCGGCACCGCCCCGTTGACCGTCGCCAGGTACGTCTTGGGTACTTCAAACGAGGGATGCATCAGCCGATGAGCCAGCTCGCCGTCGTTGGTCAGCAAGATCAGACCCTCAGTGTCGGCGTCGAGTCGCCCTACGTGAAAAAGTTTCTTGTTGCCCCGAACTCGGTGTTCGACCAGATCGCCGATGCAGGGCCGGCCGCGATCGTCAGACATCGTCGAATGCATGCCCCGCGGTTTGTTCAGCGCCAGATACACCAGCGAGTCATCCAGAACCACCCGCGCCCCGTCGACGCGGATCACCGAGGCATCCGGGTCGACCCTGGTGCCCAGTTCGGTCACCAACTGTCCGTCGACCTCGACCCGGCCGTCAATGATCATTTTCTCGGCGACCCGCCGCGACGCAATTCCGGCCTGCGACAGCACTTTCTGCAGGCGAACCCTGCTGGGTTCGCTGTCCGTGACCATCACTCGTGATCCACGTCGAATGACAGCGGTGGATCGTCGGAAACCGGGCCGCCGCCGAGCTTGACGAAACGTGGTTCAGCGTCCAGGGATTCGCTCAGGTCATCGATCATGTCGACATCGGGAAGCAGTGGTGCGATATCGGGCAGATCGGTTAGCGACGACAGCCCAAGGCGTTCCAAGAACAGCTCGGTGGTCGCGAAGGTCACCGCCCCGGTGTCGGCGTCGGTGCCCGCTTCGGTGATCAGCCCGCGTGCCAGCAGCGTGCGCATCACCGCGTCGACGTTGACCCCGCGCACCGCGCTCACCCGTGCACGCGTCACGGGTTGCCGGTAGGCCACCACCGCC
>DATAZN010000303.1:0-18202 GCA_036272035.1 Mycobacterium sp.
CCCTCTTTGAAATCGCCAGTTCTGCAGGAGAGTTCGAGGCCTAACAATTCCTGTGTCATCGACTGGCTCAGTGTCGCGTGCTGGCCGTAGTTGATGGCCTGCTTCGCCAGTCCCAGTGCCACCGTAGGCCCAGCGGCCAACCGGGCCAGCAACTCTTCGCTGACCCGATCCACATCGTCCGGGGCCACAGCTTGATGGATCAGCCCCCAGTCCGCGGCATCGGTCCCACTGACTTTGTCGCCGAGCATCAGCATCTGCTTGGCACGGGTCAGCCCGATCAATCGGGGGAGTAGCCAGGTTGCGCCCGAATCAGGACTGAATCCTCGCGTCGCGAAAGGCTCCCAAAACACCGCGTCGTCGGCCGCGATAGTGAAGTCGGCGACCAGTGCCAGACTGCAGCCCAGACCGACGGCGAATCCACGGACAGTGCAGACGACCGGCAACTGGATGTCGTGGATCAGTTCGATCACCCGGTGCGCGGCGTGGGGTATGCGCCGAAGGATGTCGCCGGCGCGGGGCCGTTGGTCGCTACTGCTGTTGGTGGCAACCCAGTCGGCGCCGGAGCAGAAGTCGTCGCCCGCACCGCGGATGTGGATGGCCCGCAGTGAGTCATCGGTGGCGGCCTCGGTCAGCGTCGCGACAAACTCTTCGATCATCTTACGGTTCAATGAGTTACGCCGAGAAGGCCGATCGAGTGTGAGCCGCAGGATGGCGCTATCGCGGCTCGCGGTGAGCGAGCCGTCAGTCACCGTCGAATCCGCGTCCTGACTCACCGTCGAGCCCGCCCTTCCCTGTCGATACGGTCACCGCTACAGTAGGCAATACGATTGCTTCGCTGTATAACTTAGCAAGGAAAGCCGCGATACGGAACAGTGGCGCCGGGAAGGGGTCGCATGGGCGAACACCAGGCAGCGGGTGTCCCTGCGCGCCCCAACTCCGACGCGGCCAGATTCGGTGAGGCGCCGCTCGCCCAGACCGTCGCTGCGGCCGGCGCAATCCGACGGCTCAGCGCATTGCTGCTGTCGCTCGAACACGCGCACCCCACCGTCGACGCGATCATCGCGCAGATCGGGGATTGGGAAGCGGAGCTGAACGCGGCGGTTCCACCGGTCAGCACACCTCGGATCGGGGACGACGACGATGGCACCCGGCGGGTATACCTCGATCACGCGACAGACATCGGCGCGTTCAACCCGTGCTTTCCGGAATACCGCTTTGATCATCTCGACGGCGAAACAGCCTCGGGGAGCGTAACTTTCCCGGTGGTCTACGAAGGACCGCCCGGATTGGCCCACGGCGGGTTTCTCGCGGTGTTCTTCGACTGTGTCATGCAACATCAGAACTGCGTCGCCGGACTCTCCGGCAAGACCCGGTCGCTGCAGGTCATCTTCCGGCGCCCGACGCCGGTGCTGACCGCGTTGCGCTTCGACATTGCACGGTCACGGGAGGAGCGGGGCATCCAGTCAACGGCCCGTGTCCTGCTCAACGAGGAGGTGCTATGCGTCGGCGAAGTCACGACGCTGGCGCTGCCCCCAGACAAGCTGACCGGGCACCGATTCGGCAAGCGACGAGCCGAGCAGACCTGACATGGCAATGCAACGCTTTCGTCAACCCCGCGTGGCCGAACTCGTCGCCTCCCAGTTGCGGGACGACATCTTGTCCGGTCGTTTGAAGGAAGGTGACGTTCTCCCGTCGCAGGAGAGCTTGTTCGCCGAATTCGGCGTGAGCCCGCCCGCGTTGCGCGAGGCGATCCACATCTTGGAGACCGATGGGCTGATTTCCGTGCGCCGTGGCAATGTCGGCGGAGCGGTCGTCCACCACCCGACCGCCGAACGCACAGCGCACCTGCTCAGCATGGTTTTACAAGCCAGGGCCGCCACGCCGGTGGACGTCAGCGAGGCGCTGGTGCATCTCGAACCGATCTGCGCGGGGATGTGTGCCGCGCGAGAGGACCGGATGACCGAAGTGGTGCCCTACCTTCAGGACGAAATTGACATCCAGACAGCACAATTCGATGCTACGTCGCAGTACGTGCCGAATGCCCGGCGGTTTCACGAGGCGCTGGTCTCCCGGTGCGGCAACGAGCCGATGATCCTGCTGATCGGATCGTTGGAATTGATTTGGTCGGCCCACGAGTCTGCGGTTTGGAACGGCCACGGCGAACCGGCACCGATGGCGGACAAGACCAGGCGAGCGGCACTGCGTGATCACCAGCGCCTGCTCGACGCCATCACCGACGGCAATGCCGCCCGGGCAGTGCGGCTGGCACAAGACCACCTGACCGCAGCGCGCCGAAACACGCTGGCCTTCGGTACCGGCCAAACGATCGAGGCCAAGCTGATGTCGGATCTCGAGGCACGCCTGGTTCCGCGCTCGACGTACAACGGCCGGCCACACAGCAGAAAGGGGTCGCGCAGATGACCGCCTCAGACAACACCGACGACCGTGTTCTTTTCGAGATCGATCCGGAAAAGCGGATTGCCACAATAACGTTGAACAACCCGAAGCAGCGCAACTCCTACGACGCGAGCATGCGCGAGGCCGTTGCCCGGTGCTTGGACCGCGTCGCGGACGACGACGACCTGACTGTTGCGCTGCTGCGCGGAGCAGATGATGTGTTCAGCACGGGGGCGGACATGAACAACGCCTACGGCTGGTACGGAGAGCGAAGCTCAGAACAGTCGGCGGACAGTGAAACGCGATCGGCCAAGAGCCGTCCCAGCCAGCGCCGCCGGCTCACGGTGGACCGCAAGTCGTTCAGCTTCTACCACAACCTGATGGGCTTCCCGAAGGTCACAGTTGGAGAGATCAGTGGCTACGCCCTCGGGGGCGGCTTCGAAATCGCCTTGATGACCGACATTTCCGTGATCGCCCGCGACACCAAGATCGGTATGCCGGCCACTCGCTTCCTGGGTCCGGCACTGGGCAGCCTGCACATGTTCTTCCACAGGTTGGGCCCGGTACTGGCCCGGCGTTTGCTGTTGACCGGCGATATCATCGACGCCGCAGCGGTGGAGAATCTCGGAATCTTCACGGAGACTTGCGATCCCGGCCAAGTGGCGGCGCGGGCACGGTATTGGGCGGAGAAGGCCGCCAAAATGCCGGCCGACGGGGTTGTCATTGCTAAAGAGGCCTTTCGGCTGGTCGAGCAGAGCCAGGCGTACCAGGGAGAAGAAGTTGCGAGCTACCTCTTCCATGCATACGGCACGAACCTCCAGTTCGCACCCGGGGAGTTCAACTTCGTCAAAACGCGCGCGCAGCACGGTACCAAGGAGGCGTTCCGGCTTCGTGATGAGCACTTCAACGTGCCGGAGCCGCCCAAAAGCTCAGCACCGTAACAGTTTTACTGTCGCGAACCCTTAGCCCGCCCTGCGGAGGCAGATTTGCGTTGCCGTGACGGCGTCGACTTACGTTGGCGGCCGGGCGACTTCGGGTCATGATCGATCAGCCGGCTGGCGTGGTCAAGAATGCAGTCCAAGCCGTATTCGAAGTTGTTGTCGTCCGGCGCGCCGATGTGATGACCCTTGGTGGTCATCTGGGCCAGCAGCGGGGTGACCTCGGGATCGATGACCATCGCGTCTTCGATTGTGCGACCGCCGTTTTCCGTCGCCTGGTTCTTCTCCTGGAGTCGGTGCAGCACAACCGAGCCCCGGACGTGAACCGACACCGCGGAGTAGGTGTCAAAAGCCTCTTCTGGTGACAGCCCCGCCTCGACCAGACCGCCGATCGCTTTCTCGATTTCCTGGACACCGAGCCTTGCCGCTCTGGGACTCAGCGCTGACCTGATCAGAATTAGATCACACAGAATTGGGTTGCCCATGAAAGTCTTTCGCATCGAGCGGGCGTGGTTACGCAACGTCTCGCGCCAGTCGGCGGCCTCGACGTACGGGGTGGCGAAGACATATTTACGCAATGCGCGGTCGGTCATCGCGTTGAGCAAATCGTCCTTCTTGCGGAAGTACCAGTAGATGCTCGTGACGCCGACGCCGAGGTGCTTGCCGAGCAGCGGCATGCTGAGGTTGTCGATCGAGACCTGCTCTGCGAGTTCGAATGCACCGCTGATGATGTCGTCGGGATTGATGGACCCACGTTCGCGCCGCTGACGCTTTTCGGCGGTTGCTTGCTTAGCCACTGCGGGCACCTCCATCCCGTTCAACACCTGCGCCGGCCGTTCCGGCTTCGCGATCCGGTGAACTCGAATCGACCGGCAGTTGCCGGTTGATCTGCGGTAACGCAGCCGCGTCGCCATCCCCGCCTGCTACTGTAATACCTATCGTAGGCTTTTTGATACGCCTGGCGGCAAGCGAAGGGTAACCGGGTATTTGCCATGGATCTAGGGCTGACAAATGCGACGGCCGTTGTTGTCGGCGGCGGCCGGGGGATGGGGCTGGCGTCCGCGCGTTGCCTGGCAGACGACGGCGCTCGCATCGCGATCATTGCCCGTTGTCGGGACGATCTCGACGCTGCGACCGCAGACCTGAGCGATCGCGGAAGTCCCGATGCCGTTGGAATAGCGGCCGACATCCGGGATGCCGATCACGTCAACGCAGTGTTCGGCGATCTCGGTGAGCGGTGGAACGGTGAACTCAATGTGCTTGTCAACGCGGTCGGCCCGAGCGCGGTGGGCGGCTTCGAGGATCTGAGCGACGAGCAGTGGAGCCAGGCTTTCGACGAAGGTGTGATGGGCATGGTGCGCTGTGTGCGTTCGGCCCTCCCACTGCTCCGGAAGGCGGAGTGGGCGCGGATCGTCAACTTCTCCGCGCACTCGACGCAACGCCAAAGTGTCATTTTGCCGGCGTACACAGCGGCCAAGGCGGCGCTGACGAGCGTCTCCAAGAATTTGTCGCTGCTGTTGGCCAAAGACGAGATTCTGGTCAACGTCGTGTCGCCGGGCAGCATCGCCTCCGAGTCGTTGGTCGGCTGGGCGGCGTCGGTGGGCGTCGACGGCAACGATCCGTACCGGCTGATGGACGCTATCGCCGAACACTTCGGCCATCCCGCCCATCTGCCCAGGGCAGGACTGCCACACGAAATGGGTTCGGTGGTGGCGTTTTTGGCGTCGCGGCGCAATTCGTACATGACAGGAGCGAATGTCAATGTCGATGGTGGCTCCGACTTTACCTAGCGGGTCGAGCGCACCCGAATTTCGGCTGCTCGCGTGGCGTCGAGAGGCCCGTCGCGACAGTTGCAGAATGCAGTACCGATAGGTATACAGTATGCGTACAAGCTGCACGGGAATTGCCGCCTGAACTCAGGGGAGGACGGTCGATGAGCCGCGCCGACGACGATGCAGAGCGCGGCGATGAGGAGGGGCGCACATGAGCCGCGCTGACGACCTCGTCGCCGACCCTGGCCAGGACGAGGCAGTGATCTACGAGGTCACCGCGACCGGTGTAGCGGTCATGACGCTCAACCGGCCCGACCGACTCAACACCTGGGGCGGAGACATCGCCACCGCCTTCTACGCGGGATTGGACCGCGCCGAGGAAGACCCGGCCGTGCGGGTGATCGTGCTGACTGGTCGGGGTAAAGCATTCTGCGCCGGCGCTCAGCTGGGTTCGATGGGCAATGTCTCGCAGGCGATCGAAAAGACCGATGAGGGCAAGCTGGCGAGCTTGGTCGGGGATCGGCAGCCGCAGCATCTGACGACGCTGTGCAAACCGGTCATCGCGGCCATCAACGGGTCCTGCGTCGGCATCGGCCTCACCCAGGCACTGATGTGCGACGTCCGGTTCGCCGCTGCCGGTGCGAAGTTCGCGGCATCGTTTGCCCGCCGCGGGCTGATCGCGGAATACGGCGTCTCGTGGATACTGCCTCGGCTGACCGGCTGGGGCGTCGCGCTCGACCTGCTGTTGAGCGGAAGGACATTTCTCGCCGACGAAGCGGCGGCAATCGGACTGGTCAAAGAGGTTGTGCCGCCTGAACAACTGATGACGCGGGCGATGGCCTACGCCGAGGACATCGCCCAAAACTGTTCGCCCGCATCGATGGCCGTCATCAAGCGCCAGGCCTACGGCGATGCGATGCGGGAGGTGGCCGACTCCAGCTCGCGGTCCGAGGTCTTGCTGCAGCGGTCGCTGCAGCTTCCCGACGTCATCGAAGGAATCACCAGCTTCCTCGAAAAGCGCGCCCCGAGTTTTCCCGGGCTGAGCGCTTCAGCAATCGCCACCGACGAATCTTGCGGCACCGGAAAGGATTGACCATGGGGACCTTGGGCTATAAGGCCATCGACGTCGACAACCATTACTACGAGCCGGTGGATGCTTTTACCCGGCATCTGGACAAGAAGTTCCGCAGGCGCGGCGTTCAGATGTTCAGCGACGGCAAGCACACCCAGGCAATCATCGGGGACCGTGTCAACCGCTTCGTACCTAACCCGACATTCGACCCGATCATCGAGCCGGGCTGCCTGGATCTGTTGTTCCGCGGTCAGATTCCCGAAGGCGTCGACCCGGCCTCGCTGATGAAGGTCGAGCGGCTCGCGCAGCACCCCGAATACCAGAACCGTGATGCACGTATCACGGTGATGGATACCCAGGGCATCGAAACGGTATTCATGCTGCCGACCTTCGCGTGCGGCGTGGAGGAGGCACTCAAGCACGACGTCGACGCGACGATGGCGTCGGTTCACGCGTTCAACCTTTGGCTGGATGAGGATTGGGGCGTCGACCGACCCGACCACCGGATCATCGCCGCGCCGATCATTTCGCTGGCCGATCCGGCCGGGGCTCTCGAAGAGGTGGAGTTCGTGTTGGGGCGCGGTGCAAAGCTGATACTGGTGCGGCCCGCGCCGGTGCCGGGTGCGCTCAAGCCGCGGTCGTTGGGCGATCCGCTGCACGATCCGGTCTGGGCCGCGTTGGCCGAGGCGGGCGTTCCGGTGGGCTTCCACTTAAGTGACAGCGGGTACCTGCAGATAGCCGGAATGTGGGGTGGAAGATCGACTTTCGAGGGGTTCGGCGGATCGGAGCCGTTGGAGCAGATACTCACCGACGACCGGGCTATCCACGACACAATGGCCTCGATGATCGCGCACGGCGTGTTCACCCGTCACCCGAAACTCAAGGCGGTCAGCATCGAAAACGGCTCTTACTTCGTCCACCGGCTGATCAAGCGCATGAAGAAAGCCGCTAACAGTCACCCCCGGCTGTTCCCCGAGGATCCGGTGGAGCAGTTGCGCAACAACGTCTGGATCGCGCCCTACTACGAGGATGACTTGTCCGAACTCGCGTCGGCGATCGGTGTCGACAAGATCCTGTTCGGATCGGACTGGCCGCACGGCGAAGGATTGGAGAATCCCGTGTCCTTCACCGAGGAGCTTGCTGGCTTCAGCGATGCGGATATCCGAAAGGTGATGCGCGACAACGCCTTGGATTTGCTCGACGTCAAAGTAGGCTCAGCGGCGTGAACGCGCGAGGCACCGCGAAACCATGAGCGAGTGGACCATAGGCGCGGTCCTGGACGTGATCGCCGAGGTCGTTCCCGACCGGGCGATCACCGTCTGTGGTGAGCGTCGTAGGACGTTCGCCGAGACCGCGGACCGCACCCGGCGGCTGGCAAACTATCTCGCGGCCAACGGCTTCGGCGCTGATCAGGAACGAACGGCCTTGCAGAATTGGGAATGCGGGCAGGATCGCGTCGCGCTGGTCATGCACAACGACCTGTATGCCGACATGGTCGTCGGATGCTTGAAGGCGCGCACCGTTCCGGTGAATGTCAACTACAACTACACGGCGCGCGAAGTTCGCGAACTGCTCGACTACATCCGGCCTCGTGCCGTCATCTATCACAAGTCGCTCGCCGCTAAGTTCGCCGATGTGTTGCCGCCCGACAGTGCGGACCTGCTGCTGTCGGTCGACGACGGAAGTACGGAACCCGATCTGCCCGGCGCGGTGTCCCTGGACGACGCACTGTCGCAAGGCAACGTCGACCAGAACGTGACTGCGTCCCCCGACGATCTGCTGATGGTCTGCACCGGCGGCACAACCGGTCGGCCCAAGGGCGTGCTCTGGCGCCAGTCAGACATCTACGTCTCGTCGATGATGGGTGCCGATCATGCTTCTGCTCAAGAGATCCGGGACAAAGCGACTCGCAACGCCGGACCGCCGTGGTTCGCCGTTTCACCGCTGATGCATGCCGCCGGTATGTGGACGGCGTTCGCGGCCATCATGGCCGGCCTGACCGTCGTGCTCTACGACACCAGCAAGAAACTCGACCCGCAATTGGTATGGCAAACCGCGGAGCGCGAGAAAGCGGGCATGATGACGATGGTCGGGGACGCCTACGCGGGGCCGTTGGTCGCTGAGTTGCGACGAGGCAACTACGACTTGTCGTCGCTGGCCGCCATCGGCACCGGTGGTGCCGCAACGAATCTCAAACATCAACTGGCTCTGCTGGCACTGTTGCCTCAGCTCACTCTGATCAACGGGTACGGGTCGTCGGAGACCGGAAACATGGCATTCGGGCACAGCCGCGGTGACACCCGAACCGACACCTTCACGCTGCGCGAGGGCGGACTGGTGCTGTCCGAGGACTACAGCCACTTTCTCACCCCAGGCGAGCAAGAGGTGGGATGGGCCGCAAGGGAAGGCCGAATTCCGTTGGGATATTTCAACGATCCCGACGCTACCCGCAAGACCTTTCCGGAGGTCGACGGTAAGCGTGTGGTGATATCGGGCGACCGTGCCGCGCTGGAAGCCGATGGGACGCTGAGGTTGTACGGCCGCGACTCGCTAGTGGTCAACACCGGCGGCGAGAAGGTCTTCGTCGAGGAAGTCGAAGAAGTGTTGCGCGCGCACCCGGGTGTTGCCGATGCATTGGTCATCGGCCGGCCGAGCGAACGCTGGGGCGAAGAGGTTGTTGCTCTGATCCAGCCGCGAGACGGAGCCGACACGGCACTGCTGTACGCCCATTGCACATCACAATTGGCGCCATTCAAGGCGCCCAAGGAATTCATCGTCGTCGAGCAAGTCCGCCGCTTGGGCAACGGAAAGGCCGACTACCGCTGGGCCAAAAGGCAAGCGACAGAGAAAGCGCCGATGTCGAGATGAACGCCAGCCGCGTTATCGATTGCCTCGTCAACGTGCACTTCGGGGAGACCGAGAAGCAACCCACCTGGATGCTCAAGGTGCGCGACGACTACTTCAAGGGTCCCGAGTCGATGTTCGCACCGGTGGATCTGTCGGCGCTACTCGAAGAGATGGACGAGCACGGTGTCCGTAAGGCCGTGCTGATGGATAACCTCGCGAAGCCGTCGGTGACGGCGCGCAAATTCGTCGAAGCGAAGCCCGATCGGTTCGCGCTCGCGATGGGCGGCGTCAACTTGCTGCGGCCGATGCCATCGTTGCGCGAGCTCAGCGCGGTCGTCAACGACCTTCCGGTCGCGTATGTCGCTGTGGGGCCCAGCTTCTGGGGCGACGGGCAATACCCGCCGAGCGACGCCGTCTACTACCCGCTGTACACCAAATGCGCCGAGATCGGGCTGCCGTTGTGCATCAACACCGGCCTTCCCGGGCCAC
The DNA here is from genome assembly GCA_036272035.1 of Mycobacterium sp. Classification (GTDB taxonomy): domain Bacteria; phylum Actinomycetota; class Actinomycetes; order Mycobacteriales; family Mycobacteriaceae; genus Mycobacterium. The sequence continues at coordinate 9,516 of DATAZN010000303.1, forward strand.
CTATCCCCGGTGAGGTGCAAAACCCCATTCATCTCGACCGGGTCTGTGTGCGGTTCCCCGAGTTGAAGCTGTGCATGATTCACGGCGCAGATCCCTGGTGGGACATCGCCATCCGCCTGCTCATCAAATACTCGAACCTGCGCCTGATGACGTCGGCCTGGTCGCCGAAGCGGCTACCGGACAGCCTGCTGCACTACATGCGGACGCGTGGACCTGACAAAGTGATCTATGCCTCGGACTGGCCGGTGTTGAAGATGCGCCGCGTCGTGCCTGAAGCGCAGGCCTTGGACCTGCCTGCGGACGTCCTGGAGAACTATCTCTACAACAATGCGCACACCTTCTTTTTCGAGGGCCAAGAGGAGCACTGACCATGGATCGCTACGAACTCCGCAGAATCGACTACAGCCTGACCGAAGACCATCAGGCTCTGCAGGCTGCGTACCGCGACTTCTTCAAGACGCATTGTTCGATCGAAACCGTCCGCGCAGCAGAAGAATCCGGCTTCGACAAGAGCCTCTGGGAGCGGCTGTGCGGGATGGGCGCCACGACGATGGCGTTGCCCGACGCCGTCGGGGGCGACGGAGCGACGCTGGTCGATTTGACATTGGTCGCCGAGGAGATCGGCCGCTCACTGGCGCCCGTGCCATGGATCGACCATGTGTGTGCGGCACGGTTGCTCGCCCGATTGGGCTCGGCGGAACCAGATGTCGTGATCGGGCAGCGGCTCGCATCGTTCGATCCACGGCACGATAGCGTGCGTGGGAGTCGGCTCATTCCAACCGGATCGATCGCGGATCAGATCATCGTTCGCGATGGTGAGGACGTGGTGCGGCTCAGCTTCGATACCCGGCCGACAAAGGTCGACAACATCGGTCGGTTACCGATGGCCTGGGTCGATCCGGCTGCCGCCGACACCTGCGTCGTGCTGGCAAGCGGGTCTGAGGCCTTAGCGGAATACCAGCGAGCGCTGAACGAGTGGCGGGTACTGATGGCCGCGGCGCTGACCGGGCTGGTTGAAGAGACGATGACCATCGCGGCGGAGTTCGCCAAGACCCGCTACACGCTGGGTGTGCCGATCTCGACGCTTCAAGGCATCTCCCATCCGCTTGCCAACATTGCGATCACCGTGCAAGGCGGGCGCAATCTGGCGCGTCGTGCGGCGTGGTTCCTGGACAACGAACCCGACGAACGTCCCGAGTTGGCGCCATCGGCGTTTGTCTTCATGGCCGAGGAAGCGTCGAAGGCCGCGACGATGGCGGTACATGTGCAAGGCGGTCTCGGCGTTTCCGCGGAGGCTGCCGCGACGGCATATCTGGTACGGGCTCGCGGGTGGTCCCTGGCCGGCGGCGACCCCGGAGCCAGCGCCCGATACATCGCCGAGCTCGTTGCGGCCCGCGAAAGCCGTTGAGGAAAGGACCAGATAGGTGGATTTCTCACGAGTCACGCTCGTCGACGGCGATCAGGCCTTTCTCAATGAGGCCCGCGACTTTCTGACTACTCACGTCACCGACGATGTCCGACGGCGCGACCGGGAAACCGGAGACAATTTCGACGAAGGCGTGCATTTGGCACTGGGGGCCGCGGGTTACCTCGAAGGCGAGTGGAAAGGCTCGTCTGACGGGGGTTTTCCGCGGGTCCGCCGTCGCATCTGGGAATTGGAGAAGCGCCGGGCGCACGTTCCCTGGGTCACCTGGGGGACCACCGCCATGGTGGCGCGTTCGGTGGCGAGGTTCGGCTCACCTGAATTGCAGTCCGAAGTCATGCCGAAAGTATTCAACGGCGAAGTACGGCTGTGTCTGGGCTACACCGAGCCTGAAGGCGGCTCCGATATCGCGACTTGTAAGACCCGTGCTGTCCGCGACGGCGACAACTGGATCATCAACGGATCGAAGATGTTCACCACCGGCGCGCACAAGTGCCAGTACGTCTTCCTGATCACCAACACCGATCCCGATGCTCCAAAACACAAAAGCCTGACCATGTTTCTGGTGCCACTGGATTCTGCGGGCATCGACATCCAGGGGATTCGGACCGTCGACGGTGACCGCACCAACATCGTGTACTACAGCGACGTGCGGGTCGACGACAAATACCGACTCGGCGAGGTCAACGCGGGCTGGACCGTGCTGCGCGAGCCGCTCAACACCGAGCACGGCGCCGTCGCTGCCGCACCGGACGGGTTGCAGGACGTCTCGATCATGATGCACCAGGCCGGGTTCATGGCCTATGCGCTAGACAAGACCGCAGCGAAGGTCGGGGAGCGGGATCATAATGGGCACAGGCTTGTTGACGACGAATCGGTGGCGTACCGGTTGGGCCGCAGCGCCGCCCGGATCGAAGCGGCGCTGAGTGCGCCGAGCATATTCGGCCGGGTGGCCATCGCGCAGACGATGCGCGACGTCTCACCTGAGTTGATGGATGTTCTCGGTACGGCTTCGACGCTGCCGATGGGTACCGACGGTGCGGCTGACGACGGTGCATCGGAGTACGTGTACCGGTTCGCGCCGTTGGTCGGGATCTACGGCGGCACCCTTGAGGTCTTCCGCAACATGATCGCGCAATACGCGCTCGGCCTGGGCAAGCCCAACTATTCGGCGCCCAAGAAGGTTTCGTAGTCCGGTCAGGTCGACAGAATGGTTGCGGCAGCGGTTCCGGGCGCACCGTAAACCTGGGCGAACCCGACTCGCGGAGTTCCCGGAACCTGGCGTTCACCCGCCTGGCCCCGCAACTGCCGAACCAGTTCGTGCATCTGCCGCAAACCTGATGCCCCGATCGGTTCACCGTTGGCAATCAGTCCGCCGTCAGTGTTGACCGGCATGGCGCCGCTGATCTCGGTAACACCGTCGGCCAACAGCTTTTCCTGCTCGCCGTCGGCGCAGAATCCCGCCTCGGCCATGTGAATGACCTCCGCGCCGGCGTCAGTGTCCTGCAACTGGATGACGTCGACATCCCGGGGCGAAACGCCTGCCTTCTCGAAGGCGGCTTTCGCCGCGTAGACGGTCGGCGAGACGTCCTCATCGACCGGTGCATACGTGGTGTTCACCTCGTACGCGCCGTAGCGTCGGGTGCGGACCTCGACCGCCCGCACATACACAGGCTTGTTCGTGAACCGGTGAGCGATATCGGCGCGACACATCACGACTGCTGCCGCGCCTTCGTCCGGCGCACAGAACATGTATTGGGTCAGTGGGTAGTTCAGCACCGGCGACGCCAAGATGGCCTCTTCGGAGATCGGCTTGCGGCGGAAGGCATTCGCGTTCAGTGCGCCGTTCCGGAAGTTCTTCGCGGCGACCTTGGCCAGCGTGTGGGTCGAGATGCCATGGTCGTGGAGGTACCGGTTGGCCTTCATCCCGAAGAACTGGGTGGTGAGGTATTGACCGTTCTGCGCGTACCAACTCGGCATGCCCACCAGCGCGGGATCTTCGGTGAAGGCCCCCCGGGGGTGCTTGTCCATCCCGACGGCAATGCCGATGTCGTAGTCGCCCAACCGGATACCGTCGGAACACGCCTTGGTCGCGCTGGCTGCGGTGGCACAAGCGTTGAAGACATCGGTGAACGGAATGCCGGTGAGACCGACCATGCCGACGATCGCATCCGGGTTCGCCACCGTCCAGCTGCCGCCGACTGCGAATTGAATGTCCTTCCAGGCGACGCCCGCGTCGGCGAGCGCGAGCCCGATGGCGTCGGCGGCCATCTGCATGGCGGATTTGCCCTCAAAGCGGCCGAATGGGTGCAGGCCCACCCCGATGATGGCTACTTCGTTCGTACTGCGGCTCATGCGGATGCCCTCCATCACTTTGACCCTTTCGGGACCTACTTGGCGTCGAACGTCACGGGCAGTGCTGTCGGCGAGCGGAAGGGCTGGCCATAGATGTGCGGGTCGTCATCGGTGACAAGCTTCAGGTTGGTCATTCGACTCAGCAGACATTCCAGCGCCACCCGGGTCTCCATGCGTGCCAGGTGCAGGCCCAGGCAGGTGTGTTCTCCGGCGGCGAAGGAGATGTGGGGTAACTGCTTGCGGAAGATGTCGAAATCTTCAGATCGTTCCCAGCGGTGCTGATCGCGATTGGCCGAGCCGATGCACAGGTCGACAGCCGACCGTGCGGGTATCTTAATTCCTTGCAGCACAGTGTCTTCGGTAGTGAAGCGTTGCACCGTGGTCAGCGGTGTCTCGAACCGCAGTCCTTCTTCGATCGCCGGCGCGACCAACGCGTGATCGGATTGGACCGCGGCGAACTGCTCGGGGTGGGTGAGCAACAAGAACAGCAGGTTGCCCGATGAGCGGTAGGTGGTTTCCAGTCCGGCGGGAAGCAGCAGCCGCAGGAACGAGTAGATGGCCTCGTCGCTGAGCTTTTCGCCGTCAATCTCTGCGGTGACCAGATCGCCGATGATGTCCTCGGTCGGCTTGGCCCTGCGCAGTTCGATTTGTTCCAGGAAATAGTCTTTCAGTGCTGCGGAGGCCTCGAATGCGCGCTCGTACTTGATGGTGTAGTTGATCAACTGCACCGCGCGTCGGCGGAAGGTCGGCAGATCATCGGCTGGCAGACCCAAGAGCTGTGCGATAACCCGGGTCGGGAAGTCGAAGGTGAAATCGCGGACGAGGTCCGCGTGGCCGGCATCGATGAACTCGTCGATCAGCGCGTCGCAGATTGGCCGCACAACCTCCGGCTCCCAGCGGGCAAGCGCCTTGGACTTGAACGCTGCGGACACCAGATTGCGGTGTTCGCGATGCGTCTTGCCCTGAATCGCCAAAATGGAGGGACCGATGAAGAGCCCGATCGTGTTGTCGTAGTAGGTCGAGCTGAATACCTTCCCGTCGCGAAATGCCGTGTTCACCGCGTCGAATGACATTGCGGCGAAAGAATCCTTGGGCCGCAACGATTCCGGGGTTTTCGAGTAGTCGATGACCGTTCCGTGGAACACGCCCGCGCCGTCGCGCTTCTGGGCGAAGTATGGATACGGATCACGGATGAAGTCGGGGGGTAAGGCGGCGTTGACGGCGGCGTCCCGAAGTTGACTTTCCACAGCTGCGCTCCAGCTTCGTCGAGCGGACCGGCGTCCTGCCGCATGATCGTACTGTAAATATTACAGTAGTGTACATCGGCGCTGTCCGCGGCCGTGAGCTGTCAGGCCGCGGGCCCAGTCGACGAGCAGATCGAGAGACGCGGGCTCAGGCGTTGTGGCCCCGGCTCCGTCTGGCCAATTCCACGCCGAGTTCGTCGAACGGCACCGGATGGCCTTTGGCGCAGCGGACTTCGACCGAGGCGTCGGCGCCGCAATCGAGATGGGTGAGCCGCAATCGGTTGCGGCCGGGCAGGTGACGTTGACCCCATTCGAACATCGCCCACACCACCGGCATGAAGTCGACGCCGGCTTCGGTGAGCACGTACTCGTCGCGGGTGCGCTGCCCTGGCTCGCGGTAGGGCTGCCGCGTCAACAGTCCGAGGTCGACCAGTTCGGACAACCGGGCCGAGGCGGCAGCCTTGGTGATTCCGATCCGCTGGGCGAAATCGTCGAATCGGGTGGTGCCGTAGTAGGCCTCGCGCATGATCAGCATTGCGGACTTGGTGCCGAGCACCGACATGGTCTTCTCGATCGAGCAATGCCCGATTGAGGACCATGCCTCGCGGTCAGCCAACACGCCTTGTAGAAGTGGCACAGATCACCTCCGTTCTGGGTTGCCCACAGTATACCTAGGTGTTACACCTGAGTATAGCTGGATAAACCTAGCGTGGACTCAAGGAGGAGTCGTGGCATACCAAGATCGAGATGCCGTCATCGTGGGTGCGGTACGCACGCCGGTCGGCAAGGGCAAGGCGGGCGGTGCACTGCACGACGTGCTGCCCGCAGACCTGCTGGCGCACAGTCTGCGCGAGCTGGTGCAGCGCACGGGTGTGGACCCGGTGCAGATTGACGATGTCATCGCGGGTGCCGTGACCCAAGTAGGCGATCAGGCCGTCAACATCGCACGTAATGCCTTGCTGGGCACGGGCTTTCCGGAGTCCGTTCCGGGTACCACCATCGACCGTCAGTGCGGCAGCAGCCAGCAGGCGATCAGTTTCGCCGCCCAGGGTGTCATCGCCGGCGCATACGACGTGGTCGTCGCTGCGGGTGTGGAATCCATGAGCCGGGTGCCGATGGGCACGTCGGTTTTGCCGGGCAGCAACCCGTTCGGCCAGGGCTTGAAGGAGCGTTACCCCGAAGGCCTGGTGCCACAAGGCATCAGCGCTGAACTCATCGCGGCCCGCTGGGGTTTCTCGCGAACCGAACTCGACGAGTTCTCCGCGGCCAGCCACGAGAAAGCCGCGCGGGCGACCAAGGAAGGGCTCTTCGACAACGAGCTGGCCCCGATCGCGGGGTTGAGCACCGACGAGATCATCCGTCCCGGTACCACGGTCGAGAGCCTCGCCGGGCTCAAGCCGGCTTTTTACGACCCCGCGGTGGGGGAGCGCTTTCCGCAAATCAATTGGGAGATCACGCCCGGTAACTCTTCGCCGCTGTCGGACGGCAGTGCCGCGGTGTTGATTACCAGCGGCGCGGCCGCCAGGAAGCTGGGATTGCGTCCGCTGGCGCGGATTCACACCACCACCGTGGTGGGCTCGGATCCGCTCTACATGCTGACCGGCGTGATTCCGGCGACCGAAAAAGTGCTGGACCGCGCCGGGCTGACGCTCGCCGACATCGACCTGTTCGAGGTCAACGAGGCGTTCGCCCCGGTGGTGCTGGCTTGGGCCAAAGACACCGGGGCCGATCTGGCCAAGACGAACGTGAACGGCGGCGCGATCGCCATCGGACACCCGTTGGGCGCCAGCGGTGCTCGCATCATGACCACCATGGTCAATGCCCTTGAGCAGCGCGGCGGACGCTACGCCCTACAGACGATGTGTGAGGGCGGCGGCATGGCCAACGCCACCATCATCGAGCGTTTGTGACGCGCGGTGAACGGAGACAACGATGTCATCTGACACCATTTCGAGGATCTTTGTCATCGGCGGCACCGGAGCCCAGGGCATTCCCATCATTCGTGCCCTGGTCTCCGACAAGAAGTACTCCGTTCGATTCCTTAGCCGCGATCCCGCCTCGCGACGAGCCTCCGATCTCCTCGGGCTCGACAACGTCTCGGTCCTAGACGGCTCCTTCGCCGACGAAGCCATCTTGCGGGAAGGATTCCGCGGTTGTGACGGCGCATTCGTCAACATCGACGGGTTCAATACCGGCGAGAAGGCCGAAACCTACTGGGCGATACGCAGTTACGAGATAGCCCTCGAAGAGGGGGTCAAATTCCTCGTCTATGGAAACCTGGACTACGGGCTCAAGAAATCGGGATATGACTCTAGGTTCCGCACCGGCCATTACGACGGGAAGGGACGCGTGGGTGAGTGGATCTTGTTTCAAAACCTCGCGAATAGAGACAGGATGGGAGCAGCGGTCTTCACGACGGGTCCCTATATCGAGATGGCGATCGCTCCGCATACGCCGATGACACCGACGGTCGAAGACGGCGTCGTGACATGGCGAGTCCCACTCGGCGAGGGAGCTGTGCCACATGTGTCACTCGAGGATTGCGGATACTACGTTCGTTGGCTCTTCGACCATTCCGAGCGCGCCAGCGGGATGAACCTCGAAGTCGCTGTCGACCACATTGCCTACGCCGATCTCGCTGCGGCATTCGAGAAGGTCACCGGGCATCCAGCGCGCTACATCGACACCGATCTAGAGACCTACTGGAAGAACGGTCCGCTCAGTCCGCTCGCACATGCGCCTGCCGGGTACAACGCGGACCCAAATGACAAAAGCACCCTGAGCATTCGCGATAACTTCACCGGATTCTGGAATCTGTGGAAGCACGGGATCGTCGAGAGAAATTACGCCCTGCTCGATGAGATACACCCGAATCGGATTAAGAGTGCCGAGGAGTGGTTCAGGAGAGAAGATCAGTTAGGACAAAAGCTGGGCAAGGGCAGCCTGTGGGAAAGGGTTCAGCCAGAGAATCAGACTCCGATTCTCAAGATCGGCGAGGATATGAGGACAGGGAGGCTTTAGATCCGGCTGAAGGATTGAGAACGACGCGAGGCGAACTCTTGCGGTGTAGCGTCAGCGCCGTTAGCCGGATCTTGATTCGCCAGCTCTTTCCAGGGTCGGGTTGCTACTTTGCGGAATGGTCGCGTTGAAAGAGCCTTTGATGCGATGCACAAAGGAGCCGATTGATGCGAATTGTGGTTGATCTGAATCGGTGTCTGGGATATGCGCAATGCGTTCCGCTCGCGTCGGATGTGCTCAGGCTGCAGGGAGAGGAGTCGCTGGCTTACGACCCGAACCCCGACGATTCTGAGCGTCAGCGGGTGGTGCGGGCGGCGGCATCGTGCCCGGCGCAGGCGATCATCGTCGAGCTGGATCCGCCCGCCGACCGAACCACGAAATGACCACAGCATCGCTGGTTTCCGATCTGGTCACGAGCTTCAAAGCCACCGCCCGGTTCGTTATCGTGGGTGCGTCGCTGGCCGGGTTGCGGGCCGCGGAAGCGTTGCGCGACGAGGGATTTACCGGTTCGTTGACGCTCATCGGTGACGAAGTGCACGAGCCCTACGACCGTCCGCCGCTGTCCAAACAGGTGCTCAAGGGGTGGGTGCCGGCGCAGAACACGAAGCTGCCCCGGATGCGGGCCATCGACGCGGACTGGCGGCTCG
>DATAZN010000304.1:0-6272 GCA_036272035.1 Mycobacterium sp.
CTGGTTAGCGGCCTCGGCGACAGTCGACACCGGGCGGTGTAGCGCGCTGATTACCCCCGTAGTCACGGTGTCCTGCAGACCCAGTGGCGATCCCACCGCCATCACCGGCTGACCGATGTGCAGACCGGCCGAATGACCGAATGAAATCGGGATGAGGCCCGTAATCCCCTGCGCGCGAACAACAGCGACATCACTCTTCGGATCGGCGGCAACCACACTGAACACGGCGCTACGCCCGTCGTGAAACGTCACCACGGTGCGCGCCGGCTCGTACCGCCCGGCGTCGATGGCGGCGACGACATGATTATTGGTCATGATCAGCCCATCAGGGCTGAGCACGATGCCCGAACCCAGTTCAATTTCGCCACCTACGCTGGTTTGCAGCGTCACCACGCTGGGCAACACCTTGGCGGCGATCTGCTCGACCGAACGCGGCGAAGAAAAGTCGACCGCGGAACGCGGCGAAGTAAAACCAGAGACTGACGCCTGGCTGCCGGTGGCTGGCGGGTGGACGAGCACGACCACGGCAACACCAAGCGCTGCAAACAACATCGCTGCCGCAATGCCGCGAATTATGGATGTGCCCGCACGAGCGAGCCACTGACGCCGCGCCGTTACCAATACCACCCGGTGAAACGGGTAGGGGGCCTTATGGCGGTCGGCCCGCTGCACCTCAGACATTGGCATCACGCCCTCGCGGACGTCGTCGCGGTTCCGGCACTGCTGACGACGTCGCCGAGCAGCTTGCGCAGTTGTCGTCGGCCGCGGTAAAGCTGCGAAGCCACGGTTCCGGCGGGGGTGTTCATGATCGCCGCGATCTCCTGATAACGGAGACCCGCGACGTCGGCGTAGTACACCACGTCGCGAAATTGCCGCGGCAGCGCTTGCATTGCCGACTTTAGGTCGTTGTCCGACAACCAATTTAGCGCCTGATCTTCGGCTGAATGCAGTGCCGCCGGCACGGAACGGATGTAGGTATCCATCAAACGCTGCTCGGTGACCTCCTCGGTGGAGAACTGCACCGGCTCGCGACGCCTCTTACGATAATCACTGATATAGCTGTTGATCAAGATCCGCAACAGCCACGCGCGTATGTTGGTGCCTCGCTGAAACGAATGAAACCCTTTATACGCCTTCATCATCGTCTCTTGCACCAGGTCTTCAGCATTCGCACGATTCCGGGTCATCCGACACGCGCGGCGGTAAAGAAGGTCACGCAGCGGTGCGGCCTCATCCTCAAACCGTGCGCGCAATTCCGCTTCGACTGACCGCCTTTGAACGGGCCTGCCAACTTGTGTCGCCGTCGGATAGGACTGTGCGGCAGCCATTGTCGTACCTTCGGCGGTGAATGACACCCTCCCGGCAGGCTGACTTGAGCCGAGCCGCTCAGCAGTGCGTAGTCGTGATCGGCCTTCGGAAATCGTCATTTCGCTTTCCCAGCTCACGACATCATCGCATTCACCCAGAGCCGCGAAAGCCGCTTGCAGGCAACGTCAAGGGCACGCCGTCTCGGGGCATCGTCGCCAGACCTCCCCATGTCTAGATCAACCTTGAATGTGGCCAACTGCCAACCCAAAAGGTTCAACCTAATAGTCACGTTCATGTCATGCTGCCGGAAATCGCGCACGGCTGGTTGGAGCCGTTTTCCGTCGGTGCCGGCGAAGATTGGCGCGCTGCATCCAATCGATCGGACGGGCAGGTTTCTCGTCGTCACGCTGCCACCTGCTGAGATAGCGCCTCGCGCGTTTCGCGGACTGCCCTGGTGTCGCTGCGGATCTCGAAGGACTGAACGACCCGGATCAACCCGAGGACCACCAGTGACACACCGGCAACGATGGTAAGCACGACGATGGAGTCGAACGGCCAAACAAGCACGACGCCGCCAGCGATCACTGACATCAACCCGAGAACGACGTACCAGCCCCGCCCCGGCAGGTCGCGCTCACTCACGGCGACCGCAATCTCAGAAACCCCAACGAAGATGAAACCGGTTCCGATCCAGAGTGAGAGCAGCAAGACCGCATAGGCGTCGCCGATGTGGCGGAACGACATTATTGCCAAGACAAGCGACAACGCGCCGGTCAAGAACAACATGACACGAGTGGCTGCGGACCGGGGCAAAGTGAACGCGAAAAACAGCTCTGCTAACCCGCTTATCAGCAAGTAGACACCGAATATGGTTGAGGCAACAAGGATTGTCGGGCCCGGCCATGCCAGTACCATGGCGCCCAACACGATGGTCAGGACACCCCATCCCAGTGTGCCTTTCCACAGCTGCGTACCGAGAGTGCAATCCATGATGCTCCTTCTTTCTTGCTTCGTCGGCATGTTGCGTTAACAACCGTCCACCGCTGTCGTTGCCTTTTGCTGGTTTGTTGCCGGCATTTAGGTCTTCCTGCGATGAGTCGATCGTTATTGGAACCGATGAGTCGATCGTTATTGGAACCGAAGCCGGTGTCGATGTCGTTTCAGACAACGCATCTGAGATTTCGGTGTGGCCGTCAACAACATCGCCACAGCGCCATAAAGCGACGCAGCTCGCCTGTACACAAGGACAGCGAGAGGCGCGCCGCGTTGTGTGCGACAACGTCGACACGCACGGTGGCCGCATAGACGATCGAGTAATGCAGCAGACGGACCAGCACACCAATTGTCAAGGTGGGGAGCAAAATACATCCCGGGCCGGCATGGCGGACACCTGCGTAGCGAAGCGGTGTGTGACCGACACCACGGTGCCAGTGATAGCTGGAGTCTCGACCGGCATCGTCAGCCGTGAGCTGACCGGTGCCGGTGCCCTCAGCATCCCAAACGGAATAACGCTGAACGTGTTCGACCAACTCGCCTGCCTACCGCCCTACAGCGAAACCTCTGAAAATCATCGATTTCCACGCCTGGTTACCGCATTGCACACCGCCGCCCTCGAGGCGCACGCCGCATTGGTTTTGAGCGATTGCCACCAGTGCATACCCGCGACCGTCCGCAACGCCGTCGACTGGCTGACGCGACGGTGGAATCACAGTGCACTACAGGACAAACCCTTGGCTGTTATCGGCCCGACAGAAGACTGCTACAGCGGGGCCTCGGCGCGCCACCATATCGAAGAGTCGTCCGGTCACATCACGGAAACCTTTGTCATCGAACCGATCACCGTCACGACCTTGTGCGAGGCCGTCACAGTGCTCGCTGAGCAGGCGAACATCACGCGGGCTACAAGAGCCGGACAGCGCGACGACCCTCACCTGATGACGACGCTGACGCCAGATATGAAGCTGCAGAGCGACTTCAGAGCTGATGGCGCGGCGGGGTTCGACGTCGGCCGCCTGCGCCACCAACTAGCCAAGCCCGAGGCGCGGCTCAAGGAGTCCGAGCGCGGTGCGGAGATCGGCTAAGCGGCCAGTAAACCTCGGCGACAACTTCGTCAAACACCAAAGTTAAAGGGAAGCAATAGATATGATTGCCGGCCGCATAACCAATCCACTGAGGTTGGCCAAGCTCCTCGTCGGTGCTGCTGCAGCCGTCATTTCCGTAGGCCTGGCCGCACCGGCCGGCGCCGACCCGGTCACGACGGCTGGCGCCAGCCCGGTACCGCAAAACCCCAAACCTCAGGACTTCTTGGCCGCCGCACGGGCGGCGGGCATCACCGGAACGGATCCAGCGATGCTGGGCGACGGCTACAACGTGTGCTGGCAACTGTGGAATCAGCACGCCCCGGGTACTGGGGTGGCCGCGGGTCTGGTGCGGGACTACCCACAGCTGACCCCCGCCCAAGCGGCTCATTTCGTGCGGGCCGCCTACAACGACCTATGCCCGGTGCCCGGCGCGTATGACTATTGGGCTTACAGCACCAGCTGAGCGGCATCTCCTACATCAACGGTGACGCGCAGATCACCTACTGGCCCGCCCCGACGGTTACCTGCTACCAGAAGACAGGCCAGGGACATCCAGCCACGGGATAAGACGTTGTTGGCTACCACATCGACAGGCGGCACTCGTTGTCACTAATTCCATCGACAGGCGGTCACCCCGAATCCCATCATCGAACAGTCGGAGGGCGTGCGCGCGGGGAGTTTTTTCATGACCAATTTGAGCCTGCATCTGGTCGAGTCGGCAGACATGTACCCCGCTGGTTCCGCGCTGCGCTGTGACGGAGAAACGACGACGTTTTCGGAGTTGGCCGACAACGCCGCACGGTTCGCCGCCTACCTCGGCGACCGGGGTCTCGGCCCAGGTGACCGGGTGGGGGTCATGCTGGCCAACCGTCCCGAGTCCGCGATGGTTTTCTACGGCGTGCTGCACGCTGGAGCGGTTGTCGTGCCGATAGATCCGCTCCGAGGCGCCCACGAAGTCGAGTTCTTGTTGACCAACACCGGTGCGCGGCTGCTGATATTCGCGCCGTCATGTGAGGCTGCGGCTACCGCTGGTGCGCTGGCCGCCGGTGTTGCCCGAATCGGCGTCGGCGAGAACACGCTTGAAGACCTGATCAGTAGCTTCCTCGGCCAGCCGTGGCCAGTGACCCGCGCCGGCGACGACAACGCGGTCATCCTGCACACGTCGAACACAACCGGGGTGCCCAAGGGCGCCCAACTCACCCACGGCAACCTGGCCTGCAACCAAGGCGTCGTTGCGCGCAGGCTGCTCAGTATCGGGCCCGACGACGTCGTGATGGGGTGCCTGCCACTATCTCACGCGTTCGGAATGACATGCGGTCTGGCGGCAGCCATCTCAACCGGCGCGACACTGGCCCTGCTCCCGACGTTCGACCCGGGCAGAGCGTTGGAAATGTTTGCGGCCGAACAGGTCACCGTATTCGAGGGGCTACCCTTCATGTACGCCGCGATGCTCGCGGCCACCGCCGGCCACGAGCCGGACTTGGGTTCGTTACGGGTCTGCATGTCGGCGGGCGCGACGATGCCTGTGGAGATGGTGGGCCGGTTCGAGGACAAATCCGACTCCGCGGTGCTCGAGGGCTACGGGCTGTCGGAAACCTCCGGGCCGGCGTGCTTCAATCGTCCCGCGGCGCTGCGCAAGGCCGGTTCAATCGGCACACCCATCGACGGCGTACAGATGCGGGTGGTCGACGAACACGCTGCCGAGGTGCCGACCGGGGCACCGGGCGAGATACAAGTCCGCGGGCCCAACGTAATGAAAGGCTACTGGAACTTGCCGGAGGCCACCGCGAATGCCATTGTCGACGGCTGGTTCTCCACTGGCGACAGCGGCCGGGTCGACGAGGACGGCTACTTCTTCATTGGTGCCCGCGAGAGCACCTGATCATCCGCGGCGGCCACAACGTCCGCAGGATTGCCCTTTCACCATCGGCGAACGAAGCGCCCGACGTTGTGCCCAAACGGAAACCCGTCGATGCGTCGCATACCGCGGACGTTACGGGATCAAAGCGCAAATGCGCCTGTTGCCCGCTGTGGTCGCGAATAACTTCAGCACGACCATTGTGTGCCGGCCGACAATGACCCGTTGCGACCCAGCACCGACGATCAGTTTAGGCCGCATTGAAGCGGCTGAAGGTAAGACGTTTGGCGATGAGCCAGCCATGAGTCGATGAAGGAGTTTCTGATGGCGAACAAAGATCTGAGTACGGAGTTCGAGAAGATTTCCGACCACGCAAAAGCGGCGACACAGCATCTTCGTGCGGCCGGGGAGCGCACCAAGGATCAGCTTGCTGCCGACGCCGCGAGCGCGCGGGAGAAGGCAACTGCTGCAGCCAATCAGCTGAAGCAGAACGCAGATGACTCCCGTAGCAAGGCGTCGTCACACTGGCAGGAGATCCGCGGCAAGTGGCAGTCCCATGTCGCCGAGATGCGGAGCCGCGCCCAGGAAAAGGCGGACCGCTTCGACGCCGGCGTGACGGCTATGGATGCCGATATGGCCGAGTCCTACGCACTTGATGCGATCGATTTCGCGCAGGCCGCCGTGGATGAAGCCGAGTCCGCGGTGCTCGACGCGATGTACACCCGCGCCGACGCGGAGGCATTGCGCGCCTGATGGCAGAAGGCGATTAGCAACCTGATATTCGCCGCGGAACCTTCGAGGACCTTTGAACAGCAAGCGGTTTGGAGCTACACATGACGCCAGTCGCAGCGAGCGCGGAGCGCAATCGAGTCGAAGGCTTCGGTCGGCTCGATTTGGGCTTGCGGCAGGCCAGCGACTGGTATTTGTGGGGACCGTATGTGAGCGAACGCCAGTGGGGCACGGTCCGCGAGGACTACAGCGCCGACGGCGACGCATGGACCTACCTGCCGCACGATCACGCACGC
>DATAZN010000305.1:0-10036 GCA_036272035.1 Mycobacterium sp.
CTCATGTCGTCCATCTGATTGAAGATCCCGGACATGGTGCTGTGCATGGTCAGCATCATGGTCCGCATGTTCTCCATGCTGTCGATCATCGGCGGGAAGTCGACGATCAGCTGCGGCATCAGCGAGTCGAGCTGATCGAAGTCTTTTGTCAGGATCTGGAACTTGTCGTCGATCTCGTCGACACCGTCGACGGCATCGAAGACGGATCGCAGCGAATAACATATCGGGATGTCGTAGCAGTGCTTTTCCCAGTACATGTAGCTGCGAAAGGGCCGCCAGGTGTCCTCGAAGTTTGCGATGTCATCGCGCAATTCCTCGGTGACAGCCTGCATTTCCTTCGTCTCACCGACCATCTTGTGCGTGGTGTTGGTGAGTTGCATCATGAGGCCGTACATGTGCCTCATCCGGTTCATGGTGTCCTCGAGCTCATCGGCCTGCTTGAGCATGTCGTCCATGCGAGCCTTTTGGAACTTCATCGTCTGCACCTGCCCGGCATTCTGCATGCTGAGCTGGAACGGAATCGACGTGTGCTCCATCGCCGTGCCCTCCGGGCGCGTAATCGCTTGCACGCGTGAGATTCCCGGGACGCGGAAGATGCCTTTGGCGAGTTTGTCGAGGACGAGGAAGTCCGCCGGATCGCGCAAATCATGGTCGGCCACGACCGTCATGACTTCCGGCATCAATCGGGCCTGGGAGAAGTGCCTCTCCGCCGCGTCGTATCCCTTGTTGGCGGAGATGTTATGCGGTATGTACAGCCGATCGTTGTAGCTGGTCTGGTATCCCGGCAGGGTCAGCAGTCCGATCAGCGCTACCCCGCACGCCGCGGCGAGAATGGGCAGCGGCCAGCGCACGATGGCGGTGCCTAGCCGCCGCCAGCCTCGGGTCTGGATCCTGCGTCGGGGGTCGAACAATCCGAAGCGACCGCCGACCACGATGACGGCCGGAACCAGTGTCAGCGCGACGGCGACCGCGACGACCATGCCGACTGCGCATGGCACACCGATGGTTTGGAAGTACGGCATGCGGCAGAAGCTCAGACAGAAGGTGGCGCCGGCGATCGTCAGGCCGGACGCCAGCACCACGTGAGCGACGCCGTGATACGTCGTATAAAAGGCGGTTTCACGATCTTCGCCGTGCTGGCGTGCCTCTTGATATCGGCCGAAGAAGAAAATGGCGTAGTCGGTGCCCGCCGCAATTCCCAGCGATACCAACAGGTTAACGGCGAAGGTGGAGAGCCCGATGAGCTGGTGATAGCCGAGGAACGCGACTATCCCCCTGGCCGCGGTCAATTCGACGAAGACCGTGAGCAGCAGGCACACCACCGTCCGCACCGAGCGGTACACCAGCAGCAGCATGGTGAGAATCACCAGCATGGTCACCATGGTGATCTTGACGAGGGTGCTGTCGCCGCTGTGGTGCATGTCCGACACCAGCGCCGAGGGGCCGGTCACGTAGGTCGTCACACCCTTGGGCGCGGGTGTCCGGTTCACGATGTCCCGGACGGCTTTTATTGACTGTTCGGCCAGGGTGGTGCCCTGGTTGCCGGCGAGGTTGAGTTGGACGTAGACGGCCTTGCCGTCGGGGCTTTGCGCGCCCGGCGCCGTGAGCGGATCTCCCCAGAAGTCCTGCACGTGCTGGATGTGCGCCGGATCGGCTCGCAGTTGTTTGATGATGCTGTCGTAGTAATGGTGGGCGTCGTCACCGAGTTTGTTGTCGCTTTCCAAGACAAGCATCGCGAAATCGTCGGAGTCAGATTCCTTGAATAGCTTTCCGGTGATCTCCATCGCCTGCACCGAGGGTGCATCTTTGGGGCTCAGCGAAACTTGGCGTTGCTCTGCGACTTGATCCAGCGGCGGGACGGCCACGCTCAGCACGAAGATAATCCCCAACCACGCCAGGATGACGAGCGGCGCAAACTTGTGGATCATCCTCGGGAGCCGCGGCGGTTTGGCGCCCTCGTGGAGCGGCTGATTGTTGGCGCCCTCGTGGAGCGGCCGATTGTTGGCGCCCTCGTGGCGCGGCTGATTGTTGATCATGCGCCCTTGAGAACGCAGTAGGTAAAGGCGTTCACCTCGTGCGAGACATGCTCGGCTTTGACCACGTCGTCGACAATGATCCGGCAGCCCAGGGTGTTGCTGTTGCCTTGCGCCACAATGTTTCCCACGACTGACGCCGCCTTTGTTGTCAGCTTCAGCGTCCAGGGCAGCTTGGCGCCGTCCACGTGCTGCGGATCGGCGTTGGTGTCGAAATAGCTGATGTCCGCTGTGCTTCCCGGCGGGCCGTACACCTCGTAGGTGATCCGTTTGGGATTGAAAGGTTTACTGTCGTCGGTCGCGCTGTCGGAATAAGCAGGACGCCTTTCAGAGCCGAAAATGCCGTGAATCCGCCACACCGTGAAACCCCCGAGGGCGATCACAACCACGATCACGAGCGGAATCCACACCCGCTCCAGCACCCTGAAAATCGAATTTCCCTTCACCCATTGCCGCGTTACCCGTCGGCGTCGCCTCACTTGCGTGAAAACATTTACCGACCGGTCGGCAAATTACGCTACCCGGCGGCACTCCGAACGCGGCGAGGCGTCGCAGAGCGTCTGCGTGATAGTCGCCTCTACCGAGCGACGGCGGCATCGAGGCACCGCCAAACTCTGACGAGTAAACCATGCTTGCAGCCCGAACTGTCGACTCCATATCGCGCTCAAACACCAATTTAGATATAACGCATGTTACGTGCGTAAACGGACGCTACCGGGTTCTACAGCGGCCCGCAATGCGCCCGTCTGCGCTATCCTCGCGCCGTGCCGCAGCTCAGCTTCCAGCGCGCCCGAAGCGACGACAAGAAACGTCAACGCGCGGCGGCGCTGGTGGAGGCCGCACGCTCACTGGCACTGGAATCCGGTGTCGCGTCGGTGACCCTGACCGACGTCGCCAGCCGCGCGGGCGTGCACTATTCGGCGGTACGCCGCTACTTCACCTCGCACAAGGAAGTGCTGCTGCATCTGGCCGCCGAAGGCTGGGCCCGCTTCTCGGACACGGTGTGCAAGAGCTTGGGTGAGCCCGGCCCGATGTCCCCGGCGCGGGTTGCCGACGCGCTGGCCAACGGCCTGGCGGCCGACCCTCTGTTCTGCGATCTGCTCGCCAACCTGCACGTGCACCTCGAGCACGAGGTCGAACTCGAGCAGGTGCTCGGCTTCAAGCAGATCAGCAACGCGGCCGTGCGCTCGCTGACCGACGCGATCGAGAATGCGCTGCCGGCGCTGGGCCGCTCCGGCGCCTTCGATGTTCTTCTTGCCTCGTATTCGTTGGCAGGGCCGTTGTGGCAGATGGCCAACCCGCCGAAGAGGCTAGCGGACGCTTACGCGAACCGGACCGACGTCCCACCCGACTGGAAGATCGACTTCACCGCTGCGCTGTCGCGGTTGATCACCGCCGTCTGCATCGGTCTGATGACCGAGTCCGCGAGATCCGATCAGGAATGAACGCTTACTGCTACGACCAATTCCACACCGACATGTCGCCGCGCGGGTAATTCTGGCAGTTCTCGGTTTCCTTGGCGACGACGCCCTTGTTGTTCCAGAAGATCTTCATGTGGTTGGGCCAGGCCAGCCACAGGCCGTCGGCCTGGGGTGCGTAAAAGTTGGCCGAGTAACCACGACGGTCCGCCGGCGAGAGTGCGTAGAACCAGTGCGCCTTGTCAATGGCGGCCTGATTGACGTTCGGGTGGTTGTTGAAGTCGATCATGTACCGCTGGTAGTAGACCGGCTCGAAGTCCCGCGCCGCGGCCAGCAACTGCTCAGCGTCGCAGGTCGTCGAGATCATTCGCCGCGGAATCGGGAAGTCCTCGGTGGAATCGTTGGACGTGCAGGCAGCGCACGGGCCCAACGGATCGGCCGAAGCGACCCGGGGGAACGCGGCAGGCAAGGCGGTGACGGAGGCACTGAGCGCAAGCGCTGCGAGACCGGCGCGGACGGCACGGCTCAGACGAAAAAGACGCATGCGGTCACTATAACGCTCCGATAAAGGCTGCGCCCAGGGGCTGGGAAGCTTGGCTAACCAACGGGCGGCGTGATCTCCAGGCCCACGTGAACCTTGTCGATTCCACCCCGCACGACGGAGTGCACGTAGAACCACGGGGCGTGGTACCAGTACCGCTTGAGCACGGCGTTGTAGACCCGGCGGGTCTCCGACTTCGGCAGCACCCGGGCGACGCCTTCGACGTCGTCGCTCTTGGGCTTACCCAACGATCCGCTCTTCGCGATCGTCACCCGCGGAGTATTTTTGATCCGTTTGGTTTTCCACGATCCGTCATCGGTGATCACCAGAAGCTTGTCGCCCTCCGGCACACCCCAGATCGCGGTCGGCTTGGGCCGACCGTCCTTGGTAAAGGTGGTCAAGAGCAGGTACTTGGACTTGATGACGTCGTGAAAATCAGGAGCCACGCCCTTCTTTATATCCGCTTCGCTTCGGGCCGGCCTCTTGGCGTCGAGTGAACCTCCACCGCTTCTTGCCCCATCAGCCGCCGGGAAGCTCGGGGCGCTCGATCAGGTCACCCAGACCCTTTACGCCGAGCCGTTCCCGGAACGCATGCGCGGTGTAGCCGACGGCTTTCGCATCGGTTCGGGCGCGCACGGTCGCCGAACGCGGCAGGTTGAACAGCACACCGAATTCGCCGAAGTAGTCGCCGGGCCGGGCTACCTTGACCAATTCCTCACCGCCTTCGGCTACTTCGCGCACGATCTCGAACTCGCCTTCGGAGACCACATAGATCAGATCGCCCATGGTGCTCTGCTCGAACAGCACCTCACCGGCTTTCAGGTGCACAGTCTCCGGCGGCCGGCTCGTCGACGCGACAGCAGGTACCAGGTCGACGACGCGGTCGGCCAGCGGCAGCATCCGGCTATCGTGGGTCGCAACCACCACCACCCGTTCGCCCTGAGCCAGCGAGCGGATCAGTCGCAGCACCTCCTCTACCTGGATGAAGTCAAGGTGGGCGGTCGGCTCGTCGGCGAGGATCAGGGGCGGATCCAAAGCGATCGCACGAGCAACGGCGACGCGTTGCTGCTGCCCACCGCTGAGGTCACCGGGGCGATGTTTTAGACGATCCGCAAGACCTACCTGTGTCAGCAGTTCCTCGGCGCGCTGGCGGGTAGCCGAGCGTGACATTCCGGCCGCGCGCAGCGGGACCATCACGTTCTCCAGAGCGCTCAGGCTCGGCACCAAGTTGAACGCCTGGAAAACAATCCCAACTTGGTCGCGGCGGTACTTGGCCAGCACACCGCCTTCCAGCGCCGTGATGTCGACGCCGTCGAACGTGATTGACCCGGACTTCGGGCGCAGAATCCCACCCAGACAGGACAGCAGGGTGGTCTTCCCGCAGCCGCTGGGCCCGAGCAGGATCATCAGCGATCCCGCCGGCACATCGAGGCTCAGACCGTTGATGGGCCGGACCGCGTACCCGCCGCTGGAGTACTCGACGACCAGGTCGGCAATGCTCAGATCCCCCACGGCTCAAGGACCTCCGAACGCGAGCGCAGGATCGACCGTTACCGCGCGCCTCAGTCCGGCGAGGCTGGCCAGCAGACCGACCAGAATCGCGACCAGGGGTAACGCCAGGTAGGCACTCGCAGGAATCACGACAGTCATCGGGAACAACGGGGCCAGTAGCTGCGCAAGGATGACGCCGAGCACCGCCGCGAGCAGCGCGACGACGACCGCCTGCAGCGCGAGCCCAGCCAGGATCGACCGCGTAGGCACGCCAATCGCCTTGAACACCGCGAAGTCGCGCAACCGCTCGAGCGCCGAGAGGTACACCAATGATCCGACGATCAGCACCGCCACGATCCACAGCAAGGTGGCCATAATCGTGATCGCACCCGCAGGCGACTTCACCGGTGACAGCAGGTCGTCGACACCGGCTGCTCGATCGAGGGCCTGGTAGCCACTCGGGAGCTGTCGGGGTGCACCGACGACCCCAATCGATGTGACCAGCGGCTGCCCGTTGTACGCCAGCTGCTGCAGGCCCTCGGTTGTCAGGAAGATATTGGGCCTCTTCGCCAGTGCGGTGGAATTGGGCACAATGCCGACGATCCGCAATGCGTGCGCACCCGCCTGCACGTCGTTGCCTACCTGCCAACCCAGCGTGCTCGACACCGCGACCTCGTCCGGCGTCGACGGTGCCCGACCCTGGTTGACGCGCGGCATGCCGGGTCCGTGTTCCGGCGCGCCGAACGCCGTAGTGTTTCGCGTTGACGTACCTTCCTTTATCGTCAACTGCGCGGTGGCCAGTGGGGCCGCAGCCACGACGCCGGGTTCGGCGGCCAGCCGAGCCAGGTCGACTTCGGCGAATGGTGTCGCACCCAGGAACGGTCCGGCCGCGCCGGCCTTGACCACGAATGCGTCGACGCCCAGGGAATCGACGGTTCGCTGGGCCTCCACCCGAAAGCCGTTCGCCAGTCCGGTCAACACGAGCGTCATCGCGAAGATCAGTCCGGTGCTGACGACCGCGATGACGAGGCGTCGTATTCGCCATCGCATGTCGCGCAGGGCCGCGAATAGCATCCCGCGAGGTTACCGACGACCAGGCATTTCAGGTCGGCTTTGGCTATGTTTCGAGTCGAACCGGGCTTACTGTGTGCAGGTGGGCAACGACGACGAGTCCGCCACAACGCTGGAGGACCTGCGCGGCGATCTGGCGCTGCGGTACAAGTGGACGCCCAGCGCAGGAACCTCGATCGACCCGACTGTGGTCGAGGCCGATATGGCCGCACTGGACCGCGACGGCTACGTCATCTGGAAGAACCTGCTGACCGCCGAGGAGTGCGGGCAGATCCGCGATGTCGTCGATCCCTGGCTGGGGCACACCGGACGCAACTCGTTCGAGGGGCGGCACACTCAGCGCGTTTACAGCGTGCTGAGCAGAACGCGGGTCTGCGATCCACTTGTCGACAATCCGCGGGTGCTGGCCGTGCTCGATCGGCTGCTGATGCCCAACTATCTGCTTTCGGCACTGCAGGCCATCAACATTCAACCCGGTGAGGCCGCGCAGCTGGCCCACCATGATGACGGCTTCTATCCGGTCCCCCGTCCCCGCGAGCCGTTGGCCGCCGCGACGATCTGGGCCATCGACGACTTCACCGCCGACAACGGCGCGACAGTGCTTTACCCGCGTAGCCACAGCTGGGGCAAGCGGCGGCCGGGCCCGGACGACGAGGCGCTGCCGGTCGTCATGCCGGCCGGGTCGTGCGTGTTGTTCGTCGGCACCCTGTGGCACGGCGGCGGCGCCAACTCCAGCACCGCCGACCGCCTGGCCGTCACCGCGCAGTACTGCCAACCGTGGCTACGACCGATGGAGGCGTTCACCCTGTCGGTGTCGCGGGAGACCGCGCGGACGGTGTCCGGCGACATCCGCCGCATGCTCGGCTACAGCATTCACCCGCCGTTCGTCGGCGCGGTCGACGGGTTGCACCCGCTCAGGCTGCTGGAAGACTAGTAGCGCGCCCGCCGTCGGCAAAAGGATGGCAACATTCCCGTCATGACTAGACGCAGCGTCGGTCGCATCGTTGCCGGTGCGCCACTGATGGTTTTGGCCTTTCTCACCGCTCCTGCCGGCGTTCCTGTCGTCGCAGCCGATGGATGCCCGGACGCCGAAGTGGTGTTCGCCCGCGGCACCGGTGAGCCCGTCGGCCCCGGCGGGCCCGGCCAGGCCTTCTTCGACTCGCTGAGCTCACAGCTTCCCGGCAAGACAGTGAATCTCTATCCGGTCAACTACCCGTCGACCAATGACTACGTCGACAGCGCCCACGTCGGTGCCGACGACGCGGTCGCACACGTTCAGGGCACCGCCGCGAGCTGCCCAAACACCAAAATCGTGCTGGGTGGATATTCGCAGGGCGCCGGCGTCATGGATATGACCAGCCACCGACTGGCCCCCAAGGTCGCCAATCACGTTGCCGCCGTCGTTCTTTTCGGCAATCCGCAGAGCAGCTATGCAAAGAGTCTCTCGGACAGCCAGATTCCGGCGATCGACCCCGGCTACAGCCCGAGGACCATCGACATCTGCCTTCCCAACGACAACATCTGCGCTGAGGGCGGCAGCATCATCGCGCACCTCGGCTATGTCCCCGATGCGACCAACCAGGCCGCGACGTTCGTGGCGCAGAAGCTCTAGCGCTACTTCTTCCGGTCGGTATCTTTGCTCGGCTGAACACGTTTCGGCTCGCCCGGCATCTTCGGATAGTTGGGCGGATAGGGAAGATCGCCCAGCCCGCGCTCTTCGTCGGCGGCGACCATCTCCAGTAACGGTTCAATCGACTGCTGGACCGAGTCGATCTCGGCCCACGGGTCGTCGCGGTTGGCCACCAGCTCGGCCGCCGTCGCGATCGTATAGTCGTCGGGGTTCGCAGTTGCCAGCTCGTCCCAGCTGAGCGGCATCGACACCGTCGCAATTGCGGTGCGCCGCACCGAATAAGCCGACGCGAATGTGCGGTCGCGGGCGTTCTGGTTGAAGTCGATGAAGATGCGGTTGCCGCGTTCTTCCTTCCACCACGACGTCGTCACCGCGTCTGGCGCACGACGCTCCACCTCGCGGGCCAGCGCGATGCCGGCGCGACGCACCTCAATGAAATCCCAGTCGGTTTTGATCCGCAGGAACACGTGGACGCCGCGACCGCCGGACGTCTTGGGATAACCCACCAGCCCCAGTTCCTCGAGCAGCGGCCGCAATACATCGACGGCCACGGATCGTGCTTCGGCGAAACCGGTGCCGGGCTGCGGGTCCAAGTCGACGCGCAGTTCGTCGGGGTGCTCGGCATCGGGGCAGCGAACCTGCCACGGGTGCAGCGTGATGGTGCCCATCTGCGCGGCCCATACGATCGCCGCGGGGTGGGTTACCCGCAGCGCGTCGGCGGTCCGTCCCGACGGGAACGTGATCCGGCAGGTCTCCAGGTAATCGGGATGGTGTTGCGGAATCCGCTTCTGGTAGATCTCCTCACCGTCGATGCCGTCGGGGAAGCGCTGCAGATGCGTCGGGCGGTCTCGCAACGAGGCCAGCATCGGGCCGGCCGCGACGGCGCGGTAGTACTCGACGAGCCGCCGCTTGGTGCCGTCCGACCCCAGCTTCGGGAAGTACACCTTGTCCGGATTGGTCAGCCGAACCGCGATCCCGTCGACGTCGATTTCCTCCGCTGGCGATGCCATCTCCCGATTCCAGCACAAGGTTCCAGCACAATGTGCAAATGGACTTGCCTGTGATGCCGCCGGTTTCGCCGATGCTGGCCAAGTCGGTGAAGTCGATCCCCCCGGACGCGTCGTATGAGCCCAAGTGGGACGGGTTCAGATCGATTCTTTTTCGCGACGGCGAGCAGGTCGAGGTCGGCAGCCGCAACGAGAAACCGATGACCCGGTACTTTCCCGAGTTGGTTGCCGCGGCCATCGCCGAGTTGCCGCAGCGCTGCGTGATCGACGGCGAGATCGTCATCGCCACCGACCACGGCCTGGATTTCGAGGCGTTGCAACAGCGCATCCATCCGGCCGATTCGCGGGTACGCATGCTGGCCGAGAAGACGCCCGCGTCGTTCATCGCGTTCGACTTGCTGGCTCTCGGCGAGGTCGACTACACCGCGCGACCGTTTTCCGAGCGGCGCGCGGCGCTCGTCGACGCGCTGGCCGGATCGGGTCCGTCGATGCACGTCACCCCCGCGACGACGGAGCTGGCCAGGGCGCAACGATGGTTCGACGAGTTCGAGGGGGCGGGTCTCGACGGCGTCATCGCCAAGCCGTTGACGATCACCTATCAGCCGGACAAGCGCATCATGTTCAAGATCAAGCACGAGCGCACCGCGGACTGCGTGGTCGCCGGTTATCGCGTGCACAAATCCGGCAACGACGCGATCGGCTCGCTGTTGCTCGGGCTGTACAAGGACGACGACACGCTTGCGTCGGTCGGCGTGATCGGGGCATTTCCGATGGCCGAACGGCGGCGACTGTTCGCCGAGCTGCAGCCATTGGTGACGAGTTTCGACGATCACCCGTGGAACTGG
>DATAZN010000306.1:0-8949 GCA_036272035.1 Mycobacterium sp.
CACGGCGCGACGGCTGGTCGCGGCCGCCGCCCCGCTGATCGCCGAACGCGGACTGACGCTGGTCGGCTTCGCGGTCTCCGGGATCGACCGCGACGGCGCCGAGCAACTGACGCTGGCGCTCAGCACGCGGGCCGAGCCCGCTGCCGTCGATGCGGCGGTCGACCAGGTGCGTCGGCGCTATGGGAAGTCGGCGCTCACCCGCGGAGTGCTGGTCGGTCGCGACCCGGATCTGGAGATGCCGCACCTACCCGACTGATGCCGTCCACTCCAGCAGCTTGTCGACCGGCCAGGTGTTGACGATGCGATCGACAGGGACACCGGCGTCCAGCGCACGCTGGGCGCCGTAGCCGAGGAAGTCCAGCTGGCCCGGCGCGTGGGCGTCGGTGTCGATGCTGAACTCGCAGCCGATCTCCAGCGCGAGGTTGAGCAGCCGGGTGGGCGGGTCACGGCGTTCGGGCCGGGAGTTGATCTCGACGGCGGTGCCCTGGTCTCGGCAGGCGGTGAACACCGCTTCGGCGTCGAACGACGACTCCGCCCGGATACCGCGGTTGCCGGCGACCAGCCGTCCCGTGCAGTGGCCGAGAACATCGGCGTGGCCGTCGCTGACGGCGCGGACCATCCGGCGGGTCATCGCCGCGGAATCCATCGACAGCTTGGAGTGCACGCTGGCCACCACGATGTCCAAGCGTTCCAACAGCTCCGGCTCCTGATCGAGGCTGCCGTCGTCGAGGATGTCCACTTCGATGCCGGTCAGGATCCGCATCGGCTCAAACCGCTCGCGTAGCCCGTCGATGACGTCGAGCTGTTTGCGCAGTCGCTCGGGCGACAGGCCGTTGGCGATGGTCAAACGCGGCGAATGATCGGTCAACGCACAGTATTCGTGGCCCAGTGCCGCCGCGGTGGCCATCATCTCCTCGATGTCCGCCGAGCCGTCGGACCAGTTCGAATGCAGATGCAGATCGCCGCGTAGCGCCGCCCGGATCTGGCCGCCGCCGAGATCCTCAGCGGCCGCGCGCAATTCGACCAACGCATCGGGCTCACGGCCTGACCAGGCCTGCGCGATCACCTTGGCGGTCTTCGGCCCGATGCCCGGCAGCGACTGCCAGCTGTTGGCCTGGCCGTGCCGCTCGCGCGCAGCGTCGTCGAGGCCCTCGACGATGTCGGCGGCGTGGCGGTAGGCCATCACCCGCCGGGTGTCTTCGCGCGCCCGGTCTTTGTAATAGGCGATCTGACGGAGTGCGGCTACCGGGTCCATCTCTTCAGTGTGCTCCGGTCGGCTAGAAGAACTGCCCGACGACGAACCCGGCGAGCAGCACCGCGAAGCCGCCGACCTCGCCGACGATCAGCGCGGTCATCGCGACTTTGAGTGCGCCGTCGGGCTCTTCGAATTGGTTGTCGGTGTCGCGCCGCAGACCGTGGGCGATGTAGCTGACGATGGCCCCGACGAAGAAGAACACCACAATGGCCGCCGCGTTCAGGTTGACCCACGCCGGCCAAGCGCCGAATCGAACGAAGACCGCGAGCAGCAACGTCGCAAACGAGTACAGCAGCGCCGCGCGGTGCGCGATGTCGACGTAGGGATGTGCGCGGTGATCCTGCGACACGAGCATCTGGCGGTACTTCCACCCACCGAGCACTAACGCGAGCAGGAAGATCAACCCGGCGGTCAACAGCGTGATCCTGACGTCGTAACGCAGTGCGTCGCGGCATGCGTCGCGCCACGATTCGACAACCTGGACTACCGTCGGGTTCATGCGATTTGCATTCAAAACCTCTCCCCAAAACACCACCTGGGCACGGATGCTGGCGGTCTGGCAGGCCGCCGACGACATCGACGTCTTCGAGTCCGGCTGGACCTTCGACCACTTCTATCCGATCTTCAGCGACAGCACTGGGCCATGTCTAGAGGGCTGGACCACGCTCACCGCACTGGCCCAGGCGACCAAGCGCCTGCGGGTGGGCACCCTGGTCACCGGAATTCACTACCGCCATCCCGCCGTGCTGGCCAATATGGCTGCGGCACTGGACGTCATCTCCGACGGCCGCCTCGAGTTAGGTATCGGGGCCGGCTGGAACGAGGAGGAGTCGGGCGCTTACGGCATCGAGTTGGGCGGCATCAGGGAGCGCTTCGATCGGTTCGAAGAGGCCTGCGAGGTGCTGATCAGCTTGCTCAGCAACGAAACCACCAACTTCGACGGCAAGTTCTACCAGCTCAAGGACGCGCGCAACGAACCCAAGGGGCCACAACGCCCGCACCCGCCGATCTGCATCGGCGGCAGTGGCGAGAAGCGCACTCTGCGGATCACCGCCCGCTACGCCCAGCACTGGAACTTCGCCGGTGGTCCACCCGAGATGTTCGCCCACAAGCGTGACGTGCTGGCGTCGCACTGCGCGGACATCGGGCGCGACCCGAAGGAGATCACCAAGTCGGCGCACCTGCGCCTGGAGCCCGACCTCAACTACGCGAAGGTGATCGAAGACGCCGCCGCACTGGCCGCCGAAGGCCTCGATCTGGGGATCGTCTACATCCCGCCGCCGCATGATCCGGCCGTGCTGGAACCGTTGGCCGAGGCGATCCGGGACTCGGGGTTGGCCACCTGACTTGGCCAGCCTGGATGGCGGTGGGCAAAAAGGTCACGAAATGGTGACGTCGAGCAAATGCTCGCTGTTATCTGCGGGCGGCCCGGGCAGCAGTTAGACGCCGAAGCGCAGCAGCTCGTCTGCGGTTACCAGACGCTCGAGTTTTTCGGGGAATTCGCGGCTTTTAACTGGGTGGCGGAACCATGACCAGGCGATTCGGCCGACCCGGGAACGGGCCATCGGGTTCATATACACAGCGCTTACTCCTGCGGTCGATCAGCTCAACCGGGCCCCACACCCCGCGACGCCCGTATCGAACTATTAGACAGCCTCCAGCTGGCAAACAGTGTAGGACGCGCCGTTAGATTTATCAAATGTTTCTGTTGTGACGAATGTGACTAGCGTTGCGGAGCCGCCGTGGGCGCGATCGGCGCCGGCAGCGCAGTCTCGCCCATCAGGAACCGGTCCACACCGGCAGCCGCGGCACGGCCCTCGGCAATTGCCCAGACGATCAGCGACTGGCCGCGACCAGCGTCGCCGGCGACGAAGACACCCGGCACCGACGTCTCGAAGTTGGCGCCGCGCGCCACGTTCCCACGGTCGGTGAGCTCCACGCCCAACTCGGTCAGCAGGCCCTTCTTCTCCGGCCCGACAAAGCCCATCGCCAGCAGCACCAGATCGGCGTCGATGTCGAAGTCGCTGCCCTCGGTCTTGACGAACTTGCCGTCGGCCATCGTCACCTCGTGCACCTTGAGCGCAGCGACGTGACCGTCCCGGCCGACGAATTCCTCGGTGTTGACCGAGAAAACCCGCTCGCCACCTTCCTCGTGCGCCGCGGACACCCGGAACATCAGCTCATAGGTCGGCCACGGTGTGGACGGGGCGCGGGTCTCCGGTGGGCGCGGCATGATCTCGAACTGGTGGATGCTCGCCGGACCCTGACGGTGTGCGGTGCCCAGGCAGTCGGCGCCGGTGTCACCGCCGCCGATGATGATGACCTTCTTGTCCTTGGCGGTGATCGGCGGCTCGCCGTCGGCGCCGAGCACGTCGTCGCCCTCCTGCACCCGGTTGCCCCAGGGCAGATACTCCATCGCCTGGTGGATGCCGTCCAGCTCGCGACCCGGGATCGGTAGGTCGCGCGAGTCGGTGGCCCCGCCGGCCAGCACCACCGCGTCGAAGTCGGAGCGCAACTGCCCGGCGGTGATGTCGACACCGACATTGACGCCGGAACGGAACTCGGTGCCTTCGGCGCGCATCTGCTCGAGCCTGCGGTTGAGGTGGCGCTTTTCCATCTTGAATTCGGGGATGCCGTAGCGCAGCAGCCCGCCGATGCGGTCGGCGCGTTCGAAGACCGTCACCTGGTGCCCGGCCCGGGTAAGTTGCTGCGCGGCGGCCAGGCCGGCCGGGCCGGAGCCGACGACCGCCACCGTCTTTCCGGTGTGCTGCTCCGACGGCAGCGGAACCACCCAACCTTCGTCGAAGGCGTTGTCGATGATCTCGACTTCGATCTGCTTGATCGTCACCGGATCCTGGTTGATGCCGAGCACGCACGACGACTCGCACGGCGCGGGGCAGAGCCGACCGGTGAACTCCGGGAAGTTGTTGGTGGCATGCAGCCGCTCGATCGCGTCGCGCCATCGATCGGTGCGGACCAGGTCATTCCATTCCGGAATCAGGTTGCCCAGTGGACAACCGTTGTGGCAGAACGGAATCCCGCAGTCCATGCATCGAGACGCCTGGTGCTGCAGCGTCGAGTGCGGGAAGTCTTCGTAGACCTCGTCCCAGTCGCGCAGGCGCAGATCCACCGGCCGGCGCTTCGGCGTTTCGCGGTGGGTGTATTTCAGGAAACCCTTTGGATCAGGCACTCGCGGCCGCCATGATCGCTTCGTCGGGATCGGTGCCGGTGCGCTCGGCGTCGGCGATCGCCTCCAGCACCCGCTTGTAGTCGCGCGGCATCACCTTGGCGAAGCGCTGCTGCTCGGCGGCCCAGTCGGCCAGGATCCGCTGGCCGACCGCGGAGTCGGTGGCATCCACGTGGGCTTGAAGCATCCCGTGTAGCCAGTCGAGGTCGTCCTCGTCGAGCGCTTCGAGTTCCACCATCTCGGAGTTGAGGTTGGATTCCAACGCGTCCTCGGGGTCGTAGACATAGGCGATACCGCCGGACATGCCTGCCGCGAAGTTGCGGCCGGTGCTGCCCAGAATCGCTACCCTGCCGCCGGTCATGTACTCGCAGCCGTGATCGCCGACGCCTTCGACTACCGCGTGTGCGCCGGAGTTGCGCACGGCGAAGCGTTCACCGACCGCGCCGCGCAGGAATGCCTGACCGCTGGTGGCGCCGAACAGGATGACGTTGCCGCCGATGATGTTGTCTTCGGCGACGTAGTCACTCGGTGCGTTGTCGGGCGGCCGAACCACCACCCGCCCGCCGGACAAGCCTTTGCCGACGTAGTCGTTCGCGTCGCCGTAGACCCGCAGCGTGATACCTTGCGGCAGGAATGCGCCGAAGCTGTTGCCGGCCGAACCGGTGAAGGTGATGTCGATGGTGCCGTCCGGCAACCCTTGGCCGCCATAGGCTTTCGTCACCTCGTGGCCGAGCATGGTGCCGACGGTGCGGTTGACGTTGGCGATCGTGGTGGAGAACCGGACCGGCTTCTGGGAGTCCAGTGCCTCACGGCTCATCACGATCAACTGCTGGTCCAGTGCCTTGTCCAGGCCGTGGTCCTGCTTGGAGCTGTTGTACAGATCCTGGTTCATGAATGCCGATTCAGGCTCGTGCAGCACCGGCGACAGATCCAGCTTGTGCGCCTTCCAGTGCGCCCGGGCCAGCGTGGTATCCAGCGAGCCGACCTGGCCGACCGCCTCGTTGACAGTACGGAACCCGAGCTGGGCCATGAATTCGCGGACCTCTTCGGCGATGAACAAGAAGAAGTTCTCCACGAATTCGGGTTTGCCGTTGAACCGCTCGCGCAGCACCGGGTTCTGGGTGGCCACCCCGACCGGGCAGGTGTCCAGATGGCACACCCGCATCATCACGCAGCCCGACACCACCAAAGGTGCGGTGGCGAAACCGAATTCCTCGGCGCCCAACAGTGCCGCGACCATCACGTCGCGACCGGTCTTGAGCTGGCCGTCAACCTGGACCACGATCCGGTCGCGTAATCCGTTGAGCAGCAACGTCTGCTGCGTTTCGGCGAGCCCCAGCTCCCACGGCGCGCCGGCGTGCTTCATCGACGTCAGCGGGGTGGCGCCGGTACCGCCGTCATGACCGGAGATCAGCACGACGTCGGCGTGTGCCTTGGACACACCGGCCGCGACCGTGCCGACACCGTTCTCCGACACCAGCTTCACGTGGATCCGCGCGGACGGGTTTGCGTTCTTCAAGTCGTGAATCAGCTGCGCCAGGTCCTCGATCGAGTAGATGTCGTGGTGCGGCGGCGGCGAGATCAGGCCCACGCCCGGGGTGGAGTGCCGCACCTCGGCGATCCACGGGTAGACCTTGTTAGCCGGGAGCTGGCCGCCCTCACCGGGTTTGGCGCCCTGAGCCATCTTGATCTGGATGTCGGAGCAGTTGCTCAGATAGTGCGAGGTGACACCGAAGCGGGCCGACGCGACCTGCTTGATCGCGCTGCGGCGCCAGTCGCCGTTGGCTTCGCGTTCGAAGCGGGCGACGTTCTCGCCGCCTTCGCCGCAGTTCGACCGGCCGCCGAGCCGGTTCATCGCGATGGCCAGCGTCTCGTGTGCCTCGGCCGAGATCGACCCGTAGCTCATCGCACCGGTCGAGAAGCGCTTGACGATCTCGCTGGCCGGCTCGACCTCGTCGAGCGGGATCGGCGCGCGGACCCCGTCGCGGAATTTCAGCAGCCCGCGCAGCGAGGCCATCCGCTCGCTCTGGTCATCGACCAGCCGGCTGTACTCCTTGAAGATCTGGTACTGCCCGGTGCGGGTGGCGTGCTGCAGCTTGAACACCGTGTCGGGGTTGAACAGGTGGTATTCGCCTTCACGACGCCACTGGTATTCCCCGCCCACCTCGAGTTCGCGGTGCGCACGTTCGTTGGGCCGGTCCAAGAAGGCCAGTGCGTGCCGGGTCGCGACGTCGGCGGCGATGTCGGCGAGATTGATTCCGCCGGTGGGACAGGTCAAGCCGGTGAAGTATTCGCCGAGGATCTCCTCGTCGACGCCGACGGCCTGGAACAGCTGGGCGCCGGTGTAGGAAGCCAGCGTCGAGATGCCCATCTTGGACATCACTTTGAGCACGCCCTTGCCGGCGGCCTTGATGTAGTTCTTCAGCGCAGTCTCGCGGTCGAGGCCCTCGAGGGCGCCGCGGTCCAGCATGACCTCGATGGACTCAAACGCCATGTACGGGTTGACTGCCGCCGCACCGAAGCCGATCAGCGCGGCCATGTGGTGCACCTCGCGGGCGTCGCCGGTCTCGACGACGAGGCCGACCTTGGTGCGGCTGCGTTCGCGGACCAGGTGATGGTGCACGGCCGAGACGGCCAGCAGCGACGGGATCGGCGCCAGCTTCTCGTCGGACTCCCGGTCGGAAAGAATGATGATCCGCGCGCCGTCGGCGATCGCCGCCGAGGTCTGTGCGCGCACCTCGTCGAGCGCGGCCTTGAGTCCGGCGCCATTGTCGGCGACCGGGAAGAGGCAGCGAATCACCTTCGATCGCACGCCGTGCCGACGACCGTTGACCTCGACCTCGGGGTCCAGGTTGATCAGCTTGGCCAGTTCGTGGTTACGCAGAATCGGCGACGGCAGGTTGATTTGGCGACAGGAGTCCGCGTTCGGGTTGAGCAGATCGCCCTCCGGCCCGACGGTGCCCTGCAGACTGGTCACCACCTCTTCGCGGATGGCGTCCAGCGGCGGGTTGGTCACCTGGGCGAATAACTGCTGGAAGTAGTCGAACAGCATCCGCGGGCGTTGCGAGAGCACCGCGACCGGGGTGTCGGTTCCCATCGAACCGAGCGGCTCGGCACCGGTGCGCGCCATCGGCGCGACCAGCAGGTTGAGCTCTTCGTACGTGTAACCGAACACCAACTGGCGCAACACAACCCGGTGGTGCGGCATTCGGACGTAGTCGCCCTGCGGCAGCTCGCCCAGCGGGATCAGACCCTTGTCGAGCCAGTCCTGGTAGGGATGCTCGGCGGCCAGCTCGGCCTTGATCTCCTCGTCGGCGACGATCCGGCCCTGGGTGGTGTCGACCAGGAACATCCGGCCCGGCTGCAGCCGCATCCGGCGCACCACCTTCGCCGGGTCCAGGTCCAGCACGCCTGCCTCGGAGGCCATCACGACCAACCCGTCGTCGGTCACCCAGATGCGGGACGGGCGCAGGCCGTTGCGGTCCAGCACGGCGCCCACGATGGTGCCGTCGGTGAACGTCATCGAGGCCGGGCCGTCCCACGGCTCCATCAACGATGCGTGGTACTCGTAAAACGCGCGCCGGGCCGGATCCATCGACGGGTGCCGCTCCCAGGCCTCCGGGATCATCATCAGCACGGCGTGAGCCAAGCTGCGCCCGCCCAAGTGCAACAGCTCGAGCGCTTCGTCGAAGCGGGCGGTGTCGGAGGCTCCCGGCGTGCAGATCGGGAACAGCTTGTCGACATCGTCGCGGGATCCGAAAACGTCGGTGTCGATCAGCGCCTCACGGGCGCGCATCCAGTTCTCGTTGCCGGTGACGGTGTTGATCTCGCCGTTGTGTGCGATGCGGCGGAACGGATGCGCCAGCGGCCACGACGGGAAGGTGTTGGTGGAGAAGCGCGAGTGCACGATGCCTAACGCACTGGTCAGCCGCTGGTCCTGCAGGTCCAGATAGAACGCCTTGAGCTGCGGCGTGGTCAGCATGCCCTTGTAGACCATGGTCTGGCCGGAAAGGCTTGGGAAGTAGACGGTTTCACGGCCGGGACCGTCCTGGCCCGGGCCCTTGGTGCCGAGCTCGTGCTCGGCACGCTTGCGGATCACGTAGGCGCGGCGCTCCAGCTGCATGCCGTCGGCGCCGACGATGAACACCTGGCGGAAGGTAGGCATCGCGTCGCGGGACAGCGCGCCCAGCGACGAATCGTCGATGGGTACCTCGCGCCAGCCCAATACCTGCAGGCCCTCGGCTTCGACGATCTTCTCGACCGCAGCGCAGGCGGCGGCCGCTTCTTTCGACGACTGCGGCAAGAACGCGATGCCAGTGGCGTAGCTGCCCGCCTCGGGCAGGTCGAAGTCGACTACCTCGCGCAGGAACGCATCGGGAACCTGGATCAGGATGCCGGCACCGTCACCGCTGTGCGGCTCGGCGCCCTGGGCGCCGCGGTGCTCGAGGTTCACCAGCGCGGTGATTGCCTTATCCACGATGTCGCGGCTGCGGCGGCCGTGCATGTC
>DATAZN010000307.1:0-13414 GCA_036272035.1 Mycobacterium sp.
TGACCTAGGCAACGTTGACTATCCGTCCTGGTGAAGTGGGGTTCTGGTGACCGATCGAATGAAGCTGATCGACCGCGTTTCCGCGATCAACTGGAACCGTCTGCAAGACGAGAAGGACGCGGAGGTCTGGGAACGGCTGACCGGAAACTTCTGGCTGCCCGAGAAGGTGCCGGTGTCCAACGACATCCCGTCGTGGGGGACGCTGACGCCCAACGAGAAGCAGCTGACCATGCGGGTGTTCACCGGGCTGACGCTGCTGGACACCATTCAGGGCACGGTCGGAGCGGTCAGCCTGATTCCCGACGCGCTGACGCCGCACGAGGAAGCGGTGTACACCAACATCGCGTTTATGGAGTCGGTGCACGCCAAGAGCTACAGCTCGATCTTCTCGACGCTGTGCTCGACCACCGAGATCGACGAGGCGTTCCGCTGGTCGGAGGAGAACCCGAACCTGCAGCGCAAGGCTGAGATCGTGATGGAGTACTACAAGGGCGACGAGCCGCTCAAGCGCAAGGTGGCCTCCACGTTGCTGGAGAGCTTCTTGTTCTACTCCGGGTTCTACCTACCGATGTACTGGTCGAGCCGGGCCAAGCTGACCAACACCGCCGACCTGATCCGCCTGATCATCCGCGACGAGGCCGTGCACGGCTACTACATCGGCTACAAATTCCAGAAGGGCCTGGCGCTCGAGGACGCGGCCACGCAGGCCACGCTCAAGGAGTACACCTACGAGCTGCTGTTCGAGCTCTACGACAATGAGGTCGAGTACACCCAGGATCTCTACGACGAGGTCGGGCTGACCGAGGACGTCAAGAAGTTCCTGCGCTACAACGCCAACAAAGCGCTGATGAATCTTGGGTACGAGGCGCTGTTCCCGCGTGATGAGACCGACGTCAACCCGGCCATCCTGTCGGCGTTGTCGCCGAACGCCGACGAGAACCACGACTTCTTCTCCGGCTCGGGTTCGTCGTATGTGATCGGCAAGGCCGTCAACACCGAAGACGAGGACTGGAACTTCTAGGCGCGCTGGTCAAAGCCCGCCGTCACTGCTGGGGCGCTGGTTGCACCTGGACGGAGCAGAGTGCCGGGATCGGGGAACCAGGCGGCTGGCAGAGGGACAATCCAGGCTGAGGCGGCCAACTCATCCCCGGCGCCGGTGGCACCGGGGATGGCGTGGGATCATCCGCATAGGCGATACCGCTGCCTAACACGAATGCGGCGACCGTGGCCGCGATCAGTGTGGCAATGGGTTTCATAACCTTCATGTTTCACCCCCCGGGTCGGTTTTCCGTCAGCGATTTGATCGTTGCCACCATGCTTAAACTGCCTTCTGTATGAGCCATTCGCAATGGTGCGTCCTCTAGGGCACTGGCACTTGTGGAACTCCGTCGTCAGGGCTTGCCTCGCGATGCCCCGGACTTTGGTCATCCCTCAAAGGCGTCCTCGTCGATCTGCTTCAAGTCGAAGGTCTCCGCGCAGGTCAGTGCGGCGTGGCCGTCGACCGCGGACACTTGTTCGGTGAACGCCGCGTGAATTGTGAAAATAGCGGGTGGCGAAAGTGGCATCGCTGACCTCGCAGCCGTGACACTGGTGACGTGGCGATAACCCCGTCTTCCGCGGCGGCCTCGGCGGCTAACTTTTTCCGTTCAGTGATCCAATGGCTGCAGGTCGGTTACCCCGACGGCGTTCCGGGTCCCGACCGGGTCGCGCTGCTGGAGCTGCTGCGTAGCAGCCCACTACTGAGCGAGGAAGAGATCACCGAGGTCGTCGACTCGATCGACGAGGAAGAGTTGTCGCAGGGCAGCGTCGACCGGGACGTCATCGCGGACTTCATCTCCGACATGACTCATTACGACGCCGGTCCGGAGAACATCGCGCGGGTCGCCGCCAGGCTCGCCGCCGCCGGATGGCCGCTGTTCGGTATCAGCGACCACGGCGACGATGCCGACACGACGGCGGCCTCGGAGGCCAACTCACATAGTTGATACGTCGATCACGAAGCGGTAGCGCACGTCGCTGGCCAGCACCCGCTCGTAGGCTTCGTTGACGTAATCCGCTTGGATCACTTCGATTTCGGGCAGCGTGTTGTGCTCGGCGCAGAAGTCCAGCATCTCCTGGGTCTCGGCGATGCCGCCGATGTTCGACCCGGATAGGCTGCGGCGCGCCAGCGCCAGCGGGAAGGCCGGCACCTCCATCGGATGCTCGGGGATGCCGAGCTCGACGAGACTGCCGTCGACGTCAAGCAGGTTCAGGTAGTCGCCGAGGTTCAGGTTCGCTGACACGGTGTTCAGGATGACGTCGAAGCTGCTGCGCAACTTCTTGAAGGTGTAGCGGTCGGCGGTGGCGTAGTAGTGGCTGGCGCCCAGGCGCAGTCCGTCTTCCATCTTCTTCAGCGACTGCGACAGCACCGTCACCTCGGCGCCCATCGCGGCGCCGAGCTTGACGCCCATGTGCCCGAGGCCGCCCAGGCCGATGATCGCGAGTCGGGTCTTCGGTCCGGCCTTCCAGTGCCGCAGCGGCGAAAAGAGCGTGATGCCGGCGCACAGCAACGGGGCCGCGGCGTCCAGTGGCAGCGATTCGGGGATGTGCAGAACGAAGTTCTCGTTGACGACGACAGCCTGGCTGTAACCGCCCTGGGTCACCGTGCCGTCTTTGTCGATGGCGTTGTAGGTAAAGGTCGCGCCCGGCTTGCAGTACTGCTCGAGCCCTGCCTTACAGCTGCTGCACTCGCCGCAGGAGTTCACCATGCAGCCCACGCCGACCTGGTCGCCGACTTTGTGCTTGGTGACCTCGGAACCGACGGCGGTGACGACGCCCGCGATCTCGTGGCCGGGAACCACCGGGTAGTTGGGTGTACCCCACTCCGCTTTGACGGTGTGGATGTCGGAGTGGCAGATGCCGGCGAACTTGATGTCGATGGCGACGTCGTGCGGGCCGGGCTCGCGGCGGGTGATCGTGGTCTTGGTCAGATGCCCCGTCGAATCGGAGGCGGCGTACGCGGAAACAGTGCTCATCAGCAATCCTCTTGAGTGCGCGTGGTTTTCGTATCGAATTCTATTGAACGCCATCCAGATTAGCATAGACAGGCTATGTATTTTGCTGGGTGCGTCCGATCTCACACCGCCGGCCCGTTGTGACTCAGCGCTGCTAGGTGCACCCACCACGCAGGTCAGAACGAGTTGGTGAGATACAGCTCCAGAGATTGAAATACGCTCTCGAGCAGTCCGCTGCCGGCGGCCCCGTGCTCGAACACCGCGCTGAGCCACGCGTCAGCGTTATTGAAGTTGTCGGGGATGTCGACGTAGGTGAGCAAGTCGTTGGTCGTTGTGGTCGCGTCCGCGATTTCGGTCGGCGTCAACCCCAGGTACTCCACATGCTGGAGGAACAGGCCCTCGATCGTTCCCAGCAGACCTCCGGATTCGAAGTCCTGTTGGAACTCGGCGACCCCATCGCCGGCCAGCGTGTAGATGGTCGTCGGATATATGTCGTCCGGCGTCAAGTTGCCAAGGACGCCGTCAAAGCCCAAGTCGGTGAGAAGCGTGTTCGTCACACTCGTGCCGAATAGCGAGTCCATGTCGGGTACCAGATTGGGCCATACGCCGTCCGGGAGCGAGGGGTCGCCGATGAACACGAAGTGCAGGTCGGCGCTGGGGATTCCGTCTGCTTCGAGTCGGCTCATGGCAATCGACTCGGCGGTGGCGCTTTGGGAGTATCCGAAGATCGTCAGCGGGTCGGTGGCACTGAAAGCGCCTGGGTTCGCGGTGAATTCGTTCTCCACGGCCAGAACGACGTCATCTGCGGCCGTGAGGCTACTCGGGCCCTGCTGAATCAGTTCGGGCGTCGTCAGCACCTGCAACGGCGCTGCGCACGGGTCGGTCCCGATCATGTCGCAGACCGTCGAGGAGGTCGCACCACCGTCGAAACCCAGCGGGTTCAGAAAAAGATTCTCGGCGGCCTGCGCAAAGGCGGTCGACGGCGTCGGCTCGGTGGTTCCACCGAGAATGATCGCCGTGTCGCTCCCAGACAGCGGGTCGTCAGCGTGGGCTGCTGGATTGCTCAGTACGCCGGCGATGGCAACGAACAGGCCAACTGCGGCGACCTTCTTGTATCCGTTCAACGCTGCGCTCCTTCGCTCTCACCGGTGCGCCCGCACTGGGATCGGCGTCTGCGGATCTTCTTAGCGGAAGTTAATCGTGATTTCAGGAATTCGGCCGGATCGGGTGTGTTTCAGCGGCTAGTTGATCGGCGCGTTAATCCAGCGAAGGTCGTCGATGATGCCGCGGGCGGCGATCACCCCCTCACCGGTCTGCCATATCTCGTTGTTGACCGCGAACACCCGATTGTCGCGGGTGGCTGCGAGCCTGCGCCACGAATCGCTGTCGAAAATGGTGGGCGCGCGGTCTTTGGCCGCCGGCGAGTCGAACGACACGTACACAACGTCCGCGTCGGCCTTGGAGAAGTCCGCGTTGTTCGCCAGGTCGGCGGCGGTGCTACCCACCTCGATGTAGGGCTTGTCGGTAAACCGTTGCGCCGCAGGGCGATCAACGCCGGTCGTGGTCAACACGCTGGCCGGGAAGTTGTCGGTCCCGTAGATCCGAACGGCGTTCTCGGTGAACTGCACGACGGATGCCTGGTAATGGCCGGCATCGTGCGCAGCGCCGTCGTCGTGCGCCTTCGTGGTGAAGTGGTCGATCACATCGCCCGCGGCGTCGGCGCGCGCGGTCGCCTCGCCGACCCCGCGAAAGTTGTTCTGCCAGGCCGCGCCGGGCGACCCGGTGAACACCGTCGGTGCGATGGCGGCCAGTGCCGAATAGAGCTTCGGCGTCAGGGCCTGCGAGCCGAGGATCAGGTCCGGCTTGGCGGCCTTGATCGCGGCCACGTCGGGGCTGCTGCGGGTGCCGACGCCCGGCAGCTTGTGCACGACCGTGCCCAGATACGACGGCTGATCCGACGACCCGTCCGGCAGCGCAGCCCCGACAATCCGCGACTGCAGGCCCAGCGCGCACAGCGCGTCGAGCTGGTCGCCGGAGAGCACGACGATGCGCTGCGGATCTTCGGGAACCTCAGCGGTGTCCGGCTCGACGCCGGCGGCGTTGTGGGCGGTCGGCGTCGCCGGCCCGGCATCTGCGCCGGCCGGTTCCGGTGCACACGACTCGTCTGGGCGACGCTGGTTGCCCAACACGCCTGCCCCAGCGATCTGGGTTGTACTGGTGATCACCGACGCCGACGGCGTTCCGCTCCCGTCGGATGATCCGGACGTGCAGCCACTGCATAAGGCGGCCGAAATTGCAGTCGCGGCGGCCGCGGCCAACGCGGGTCGCATACCCCTGAGCAGCACGGGTCCGACGTTAACATCTGGCCAGCTGAAGCCGGCTCCGCCAGCACGCGATGGCAGCCGGCAAAGTGTTCACCGGGTTATTACGACAGTTTGTAGGACCTGTCCGTCGCGGCGCCCACTCGAACGCTAGACTCAAAAGCCACTGATCCCAGTTGCCCTGCTCGACGTTTGGAGGAGCTCTTGACTGCCGAAGCGCCCCCGCTGGGAGAACTCGAGGCTAGTCGTCCCTACCCGCCGCGAACAGGCCCTAAGGGCAACCTGATCTACCGGCTGATCACCACCACCGATCACAAGCTGATCGGGATCATGTACGTGGTCGCCTGCTTCATCTTCTTCTTCATCGGCGGGCTACTCGCGCTGCTGATGCGCACCGAATTGGCTGCGCCCGGACTGCAGTTCCTGTCCAACGAGCAGTTCAACCAGCTGTTCACCATGCACGGCACGATCATGCTGCTGTTCTATGCGACGCCGATCGTGTTCGGCTTCGCCAACCTGGTGCTGCCGTTGCAGATCGGGGCGCCAGACGTGGCGTTCCCGCGCCTCAACGCCTTCTCGTTCTGGCTGTTCTTGTTCGGTGCGACGATCAGTATGGCCGGCTTCATCACTCCCGGCGGCGCCGCCGATTTCGGCTGGACCGCCTACACGCCGCTGACCGACGCCATCCACTCACCGGGTGCCGGCGCCGACCTGTGGATCATGGGCCTGATCGTCGCGGGTCTGGGCACCATCCTGGGCGCGGTCAACATGATCACCACCGTCGTGTGTATGCGGGCACCCGGTATGACGATGTTCCGGATGCCGATCTTCACCTGGAACATCCTGGTGACGTCCATCCTCGTGCTGCTGGCCTTCCCGCTGCTGACCGCTGCACTGTTCGGACTGGCCGCGGACCGCCACCTGGGCGCGCACATCTACGACTCGGCCAACGGCGGAGTTCTGTTGTGGCAGCACCTGTTCTGGTTCTTCGGACACCCCGAGGTCTACATCGTGGCGTTGCCGTTCTTCGGCATCGTGACCGAGATCTTCCCGGTGTTCTCCCGTAAGCCGATCTTCGGCTACACCACGCTGGTCTACGCGACGCTGTCGATCGCCGCGCTGTCGGTCGCGGTGTGGGCGCACCACATGTTCGCCACCGGCGCGGTGCTGCTGCCGTTCTTCTCCTTCATGACCTACCTGATCGCGGTGCCGACCGGGATCAAGTTCTTCAACTGGGTCGGCACGATGTGGAAGGGGCAGTTGACGTTCGAGACGCCGATGCTGTTCTCGATCGGCTTCATGATCACGTTCCTGTTGGGTGGCCTGACCGGAGTGCTGCTGGCCAGCCCGCCGCTGGACTTCCACGTCACCGACAGCTACTTCGTGGTCGCGCACTTCCACTACGTCCTCTTCGGCACCATCGTCTTC
This sequence comes from Mycobacterium sp., assembly GCA_036272035.1. Taxonomy (GTDB): domain Bacteria; phylum Actinomycetota; class Actinomycetes; order Mycobacteriales; family Mycobacteriaceae; genus Mycobacterium. The sequence goes on from DATAZN010000307.1 coordinate 6,743, forward strand.
GCCACCTTCGCCGGCACCTACTTCTGGTTCCCGAAGATGACCGGCCGACTGCTCGACGAGCGGCTGGGCAAGCTGCACTTCTGGTTGACGTTCATCGGATTCCACACGACGTTCCTGATTCAGCACTGGCTGGGCGACCTCGGGATGCCGCGCCGCTACGCCGATTACCTGCCCACCGACGGGTTCCAGCCCTACAACGTCGTGTCGACGATCGGCGCGTTCATCCTTGGCGTGTCGATGATTCCGTTCGTCTGGAACGTCTTCAAGAGCTGGCGCTATGGCGAGGTGGTCACGGTCGACGACCCGTGGGGATACGGCAACTCGCTGGAGTGGGCGACCAGTTGCCCGCCGCCGCGGCACAACTTCACCGAGCTGCCCCGGATTCGTTCGGAGCGGCCGGCATTCGAGCTGCATTACCCGCACATGGTGGACCGACTGCGCGCCGAGGCTCACGTGGGCCGGGCTCACGGCCCGACGGACGGCGACGTCACCCGAGTCGACGACGTCAGCGTTCGCACGTAATGGCCTCTAGCGGCGGCAATTTGGGGTGAGTACACCCCGCAAGGTGTCGGCGTTGATCACCGTCACCGGTCACGACAAGCCAGGCGTGACGTCGGCGCTCTTCGAAGTTCTTTCGGGGCACGAGGTTGAGCTGCTCAACGTCGAACAGGTCGTGATCCGGAACCGGCTGACGCTGGGTGTGTTGGTGTCGGCGCCGCTGGACGTCGCCGAAGGCACGGCGTTACGCGACCAAGTCGAAGCGGCGATCCATGCCGTCGGCCTGGACGTCAGCATTGAGCGCAGCGACGATCTGCCGGTAATCCGGGACCCCTCGACGCACACGATCATGGTGCTGGGCAGGCCGATCACTGCCGAAGCGTTCGGCAGGGTTGCCCATGAGGTGGCCGCCCTCGGCGTCAACATCGACCTCATCCGCGGCGTCTCGGACTATCCGGTCACCGGCCTGGAACTGCGGGTGTCCGTGCCGCGGGGGGTCGGCGGGCAGCTGCAGGAGGTGCTGACGCGGGTGGCCGCCGACGTCGGCGTCGACGTGGCGCTGGAGGATTACAGCATCGCGCGGCGCGCCAAACGGCTCATCGTGTTCGATGTCGACTCGACGCTGATCCAGCAGGAAGTCATCGAGATGCTTGCGACCCGCGCGGGCGCGCAGCACGCGGTCGCCGCGATCACTGATGCCGCCATGCGCGGTGAACTCGACTTCGCCGAATCGCTACATCAGCGGGTCGGCACGCTGGCGGGCCTGCCCGCCGAGGTGCTCGACGAGGTCGCCGAAGCCGTGGAGCTGACCCCCGGTGCGCGGACCACAATCCGCACGCTGCGCCGGCTGGGCTATCACGTGGGCGTGGTCTCCGGTGGATTCCGGCAGGTCATCGAACCGTTGGCACACGAGCTGATGCTGGACTTCGTCGCCGCCAACGAGCTCGAGGTCGTCGACGGCAAGCTCACCGGGCGGGTCGTCGGCCAGATCGTCGATCGCGCGGGTAAAGCCAAGGCGCTGAGGGACTTTGCCCATCAGGCCGGGGTGCCGATGGCGCAGACCGTCGCCGTCGGCGACGGGGCCAACGACATCGACATGCTGGCCGCGGCCGGCCTGGGTGTGGCGTTCAACGCGAAACCCGCGCTGCGGGAAGTGGCCGATGCGTCGCTGAGCCACCCATACCTGGACACGGTGCTGTTTCTGCTCGGCGTGACGCGCGGCGAGATCGAGGCCGCGGACGCGCTCGACGGGGTGGTCAGCCGCGTCGACATCCCACCGGACCGGTAGGGATCGCAAGCGCGGCGAAGCCGCACGCAGCGGGTCGCTACGCAGCCGAACCGACCGCGCTACCCGACAGCCGTCATGGCGTCGCGGTACGGCACGATGGGCGGGTGGCCGAAACCGAGAGCGAGGCGGTCGACCCCGATCTGTTGATCGACTTCACCGATGTGTCGCTGCGCCGCGACGGCCACAACCTGGTCGGGCCGGTGACCTGGTCGGTCGAGCTCGACGAACGCTGGGTGATCATCGGGGCCAACGGCGCCGGCAAGACGTCGTTGCTGCGGATCGCCGCGGCCGCCGAGCATCCCTCGTCGGGGGTCGCCTACGTGTTGGGGGAGCGCCTCGGCCGGGTCGATATGTCCGAGCTGCGCTCGCGGGTGGGTTTGAGTTCCTCGGCGCTGGCGCAACGGATTCCAGGCAACGAGGTGGTGCGCGACCTGGTCGTCTCGGCCGGCTACGCGGTGCTGGGCCGGTGGCGGGAACGCTACGAGGACGTTGACTACCACCGGGCGATCGACATGCTGGAAAGCCTGGGCGCCGAGCATCTGGCCGACCGCACCTACGAAACCCTGTCGGAAGGTGAGCGCAAGCGGATCCTGATCGCACGGGCGTTGATGACCGACCCTGAGTTGCTGCTGCTCGACGAACCCGCGGCCGGTCTCGACCTGGGCGGGCGCGAGGAGCTGGTATCGCGGCTGGCCGATCTGGCCGCCGATCCCGATGCCCCGGCGTTGGTCCTGGTCACCCATCACGTCGAGGAGATTCCGCCCGGTTTCAGCCACTGCATGCTGTTGTCCGAGGGACAGGTCGTCGCGGCAGGTTTGCTGTCCGACGTGCTGACCGGAGACAATCTGTCCGCGGCGTTCGGCCAGACGATTGCGGTCGACGTGATCGACGGGCGTTACTTCGCCCGTCGCTTTCGTAGCCGCGCGGCCCATCGGAGGCGCTCATGACTGACGACTCGTATGTCCCGTTGCCGGCCCGGCCGGCCGCGACCGTGATGCTGGTGCGCGAACTCCGAGAAAACCCAGCCGGCATCGCCGTTTTCCTGATGCGGCGCCACGCCGCAATGGAATTCGCCGCGGGAACGGTGGTGTTCCCCGGCGGCGGCGTCGACGACCGCGACCGCAACGCCGACATCGCCTGGGCGGGACCGCCACCAGCGTGGTGGGCGGAGCGCTTCGGCGTTGAGAACGAGCTGGCCGAGGCGCTGGTGTGCGCCGCCGCGCGCGAGACCTTCGAGGAGTGCGGTGTGCTGTTCGCCGGCCCGGCCGGCGACCCGGGCGCCATCGTCGGCGACGCATCGGTCTACCGCGAATCCCGTCAGGCGTTGGCTGACCGGACGCTGTCGTTCGCCGACTTCCTGCGCCGCGAAAACCTGGTCCTGCGGGCCGATCTGCTGCGGCCGTGGGCCAACTGGGTGACGCCCGAAAACGAGCGCACCCGCCGCTATGACACCTACTTCTTCGTCGGGGCCCTGCCGAAAGGTCAGCGCGCCGACGGCGACAACACCGAATCCGACCGGGCGCAGTGGGCGACGCCGCAAGCGGCCATCGCCGAATTCGAAGCCGGCCGCTGCTTCCTGCTGCCGCCGACCTGGACTCAGCTGGACTCGCTGAACGGGCGCACGGTTGCCGACGTGCTGGCCGTCGAACGTCAGATCGTGACCGTGCAGCCGAACCTCGAAATCGACGGCGGCAACTGGATTTTCGAGTTCTTCGACTCCGACCGGTATCACCGGGCCCGCAAAGCCGGCGGATTGGGGTGGCGGATTTGAGCGAATTCGTCAGCGTCCGACTGGGAGCGCAACATCCAGGCGTGGGGACTTTGGCGCTGTCGCGGCCGCCCACCAACGCCATGACGCGGCAGGTCTACCGGGAGGTCGAGCAGGCCGCCGCCGAGGTCAGCAACCGCGAGGACATCGCCGCCGTCGTCCTCTTCGGCGGCCACGAGATCTTCTCCGCGGGCGACGACGTTCCACAACTGCGGACGTTGACCACGTCGGAGGCCGAGAGTTGGGTGCGCGTGCATCGCGCCGCCGTCGACGCCGTCGCGGCGATCCCGAAACCGACGGTCGCGGCGATCACCGGATACGCGCTGGGCGCCGGCTTGGGGTTGGCGCTGGCCGCCGACTGGCGGCTGAGCGGTGACAACGTGCGGTTCGGTGCGACGGAGATCCTGGCCGGCCTGGTGCCCGGCGGCGACGGCATGGCGCGGCTGGCCCGCACGGTCGGGGCCAGCCACGCGAAGGAGCTGGTCTACAGCGGCCGGTTCTTCGACGCTGAAGAGGCCCTGGAGCTGGGCCTGATCGACGAGATGGTGGCCCCCGACGGCGTCTATGACGCCGCTGCGACCTGGGCGAGCCGCTTCGTCGACGGACCCCGGTCGGCGTTCGCCGCGGCCAAGGCCGGCATCGACGGCGTCTGCGCGCTGCCGCCGGCCGAGCGTTGGGATGCCGAGCGACGCCGCTACCTCGACGTCTTCGCCGACAGCTTGCGGCGGCCGACCGTTCAGGCAACTTAAAAAGGTCTGAGAAAAGCCTTTACATAGGGTGAGAGCCGCTCGGTACTATGAGTTGGCTCACATCGGGGTCGAGGCGCGCGGAGGTCGAGTTGATCTTCAGGACAAACGGGCGCAGTCGCGCTGTTGGTGTCGGTGCAGTGTTTGCGGCGTTCGGGGTCGCGATGGTCAGCCCGCCAACCGCGCGCGCCGACGACTTTGGTCTCGGTGACCTGATCAGCGACCTCATCTCGAGTGCAAGTTCTGCCGAATTCGGTTCCCAGGCAGTCGATCAGGCGCTCGCCGCCAGCGCGTCTGGGGCGGAAACATTGTCTGCGGCAGGGCTTTTCCAGCAATACATCTACGATCCGCTGCACGCCAGCATGGACAGCTGGATCAACAGCTCGTTCGGCGAGCAGGTCGACAATGCCCTCAACACGGCGTCCGGACAGTTCTTGATCGGCAACGGCGCCGACGGCACGGGGCTGCTAGACCCCAATGGCGGCGACGGCGGGTTGTGGTTCGGTGACGGCGGCAACGGCTGGGACAGCGACGAACCCGGATTCGCGGGCGGGTCCGGCGGTGACGCGGTCGGCTTCTTCGGTAACGGCGGGGAGGGGGGAATGGGCGGTGCCGGCGCCGCCGGCGGCGACGGCGGTGATGGTGGCTCGCTGTTTGGCATTGGCGGCGATGGTGGCAACGCCGGCGCGGGCGCCACGGCCGCGGGCCTGCCTGCCCTGGGCGGAGCCGGTGGCAATGCCGGTGTGTTCGGCGAGCACGGCGCCGTCGGCGACTACGGAACGCTGCCTGCGGGTCTCACCCAGACGGCCGATCCCGGCGGGTCGCTGCTGTCGCTCGGGACTTCCGGCGACTCGCTCACCAACAGCGACGGACAAGTCGTGATCCTGCATGGGCTGAACGAGGTGTACAAGATTGCGCCCGGTGACCCCTTGGCCAGCGGGTTCAACGACGACGACGCGGCATTTCTGGCCGAAAACGGTTTCAACGCAGTCCGGGTAGGCGTGATCTGGTCTGACCTGGAGCCCGAGCCCGGCGTCTTCAACGCTTCGTACCTGAACTCGATCGAGCAGACCGTCCAAACCCTCGGCAACCACGGGATCTACAGCATCATCGACTTCCATCAGGACGCCTACAGCACCGTGTTCGGCGGCGAAGGCGCACCGGACTGGGCGGTGCAGACCGACGGGGTGGCCAACCCCTCGCTGCCCTTCCCGTACAACGAGTTCTTCAATCCCGCAGAGCAGCAGGCCTGGGAGTCATTCTGGTCGAACGCCGACGCGCCGAACGGAATTGGTCTAGAGAACAACTACAGCCAGATGTTGGAGTACGTAGCCAATGCCTTCAACGGCAATCCCAACGTGGCTGGATTCGAGCTCATGAACGAACCATCGCCGGGCGTATCGTCATTCTTGTCGACCTTGTTCGGCAGCCCGTTCTTCGACAGTCAGCAGCTGACTCCGTTCTACGACCAGGGGGCCGATGCAATCCGGGCCGTCGACCCGAGCACACCGATTTTCTTCGAACCCAACGTCCTGTCCAACGCGGGTGTGCCCCCCGATCTTGGCCATGTGGACGCCACTAACACCGTCTTGTCGTTCCACGACTACTGCGAGTTCAACCTCGGCCCGCTGGGTTGCATACCGAGCGTCAGCGGCATCGTCGGCAATGCCGAGGCATACGCGGAGGCACAAGGAATCCCGGCCTTCATGAGCGAGTTCGGCGCCACCAGCGACCAAGCGGAGATCCTGGCGCCGATGCAAGGAGCCGACCAGCACCTGATCGGGTGGACGGAGTGGGCCTACTCGGGCCAGGGCGACATCACCACCAGCGCGAGCCCGCCAGGTTCGGAGTCGCTGGTGTACAACCCGGCCGATCCGCTGATGGGCGCCAACATCAATACCGCCAACCTGGACACTCTCGCCGAGCCGTATCCGCAGCTGGTCTCCGGCACCCCAACTTCCTTCTCGTTCGACAACGGGACGTTCCAGTTCAGCTACTCCACCGCAGAGGCTGACGGCCTGGGCAGCTTCCCGGCCGGCTCGGAGACCACCATCTCGGTTCCGAGCGTCGAATTCCCGGACGGCTACCAGGTCAGCGTGACCGGTGGCGAGGTTATGTCGGCCCCCAATGCCGCGGAGCTGGTGATCGCCTCGAGCGGCAACGCCAGCGTCGTCACCGTCACCGTCAGCGCTGCCGGAACGTAGCCGGGCGGCGATGAGGTGGGGGTACCGCCCAGCCGCGAAGCGGCGAGGGGGCGAGCCGGGCAATCGAAGAGAGCCAGGGTGCTCGCTGACCCGGTCGGCCGATAGGCTGGTCGACCATGACCAGTACCGACCCGGCGCCGCAGCCGCACGCCACTGCCGAGCAGGTCG
>DATAZN010000308.1:0-2090 GCA_036272035.1 Mycobacterium sp.
GTGCGTGTGCACGTCGATCAGGCCGGGCATCACCCATTGGCCAGAAGCATCGACAGTGCGCGCTCCCTCGGGCAGACCTCGAGCGATCGCGGCCACTTTCCCGTCGCGGACTCCGACGTCGGCAGCGGTCGGCACCGCTCCGATTCCGTCGAACACCGTGCCGCCACGGATCACCAAATCAAAGTTCGTCATCCCAACCCGCCTTTCGATACTGTCCGGTATCGACTCGATACCGAGGAGTATGCTTTCGTCCATGTCGCCTGTCAAGCCGCCGCGAACCCGCCCTACTCGCGGCGAGGTACGGGGCCGGATCCTGGATGCCGCCTCGAAAGTTTTCGCCGCCGAGGGGTTCGCCGGCGCCACTATCGACGCGATAGGTCAGGCCGCGGGATTCACCAAAGGCGCGGTCTACTCGAACTTCGGATCCAAAGACGAATTGTTCCTGGCCTTGCTCGACCGCGAGTTCGAGCTTCGTGGCGAGCAGATCGCCACGGCCCTGGAAAGTGACGGCGACACCGCCGCGGCTGCGCAGGCATTGAGCCGGTCGGTGCTTGACTCGGTTCACGGCCACGCCGACTACTACGTCCTCTTCGTCGAGTACTGGCTGCGTGCCGTGCGCGATCCCGAGCTGCGCGAGCTCCTGATCGCCCGTCGGCATGCCGCCGCCGCTGACCAGGCGCACAACATCGTCGAATCGACCGCCAGCGTGCCGTCGGGTAAGCGATTGGCCGATCTCGCCCAGCTCGTCGTCACCATCAACTTGGGGATCGCGATGGAGGAAGTCCTCCGCCCGGGAACCATCGACCCGGACCTGCTCGCGAATTTGATCACCGGCCTCCTGGATTCTGTTGCGGTCCAGGGCGATTAGGAGCGATACGTGGACACACAGGATGAGACGGCCGCGCCTGCGGTAATCACGGCGACCGGACTGGGGGTGGACGGCGAGCACGGGCCGCTGTTCTCTGGTATCGACCTGGCACTCACGGCGGGTTTTCACGCCGTTCAGATGCCTGGTGGACCAGGGCAGACCACACTGCTGATGGCCCTGGCCGGTCGCTTCAAGCCCACCCACGGCACTCTGAACGTCCTCGGTGATACCAAGCCGCGGGCGATTCGCCGGCATTGCGCAATCGCGGCCTTTCCCGACATCGACGAGCTGGAGGAATCGGTGACCGTGCAGACGGTGCTCGCCGAGCAGCGGCGGTGGCTGGCACCGTGGTATGCGCAGATCCCCCGGGAAGCCGGCCGGTCCAAGTTGACCGAAGTGTTCGGCGACACTCCTCCGCCGGACCCCGGCACCTACATCGTCGAATTGTCGGATCTGGAAATGTTTTTGCTGCGGATCACACTGGCGACGCTATCGAACCGTCAGATTCTGGTGGTCGGCGATCTCGAGCAGGTCCGCGACAACGCGCGTCGCACGATCGCGGTCGAGCGGCTGGGCGCGCTCGCCGCGCGGTGCACCGTAGTCGTCGGGGTGACCAATCCGCTCGGCACCGACGCGCCGGACCACGAACTACACGATCACCGCATCCTGACCGAAGGGGACTGACGATGCTGGCTGGACTCGCATTCGGCTCGGAAATCAAACGTTTCGGCCGCAGCCGAATGACCCGGGTGGCAATCGTCGTACTGATGCTGCTGCCGCTGGTGTACGGGGCGCTGTACCTGTGGGCGTTCTGGGACCCGTTCGGCCATGTGAACAAGATGCCTGTGGCGCTGGTCAACTCCGACCGGGGCGCTGTCGTATCCGGCCAGCAGTTCAACGCGGGCAGCGAGATTGCCAAGAGCCTCACTGCCGACGGCAGCCTGGACTGGCACATCGTCAGCCCCGAGGAAGCGCACCGCGGAGTCGAACACGGCAAGTACTACTTCATGGTCGAGCTGCCACCGGATTTCAGTGCGGCGATCGCCTCGCCGGTGACCGGGCAACCGAAGAAGGCCAACCTGATCGCGGTGTACAACGACGCCAACAACTACATCTCGACGAGTATCGGCCGTACTGCGATCGACCAGGTGCTCAACGCCGTCTCGTCCCGGATCTCCGGGCAGGCGGTCAATCAGATGCTTTCCGTGGTGGTTTCGTCCGG
>DATAZN010000309.1:0-7321 GCA_036272035.1 Mycobacterium sp.
ACCGGCTCTATTGCCACTGACAATTTGATGCGGTTTCCGGGTCGGTTCTCCGAACACCTGCTGGCCGAACACCTCCAGAAGGTGTCGCTGAGCTTCCTGGTCGACGACCTGGTGATCCACCGCGGCGGAGTGGCCGGAAACATCGCCTTCGCCATCGGAGTGCTCGGCGGCGACGTGGCTTTGGTGGGAGCCGCCGGCGACGATTTCGTCGGGGATTACGGCAAATGGCTGCAGTCGCACGGCGTCAACATCGATCACGTGCTGATCTCGAAATCTGCGCACACCGCGCGTTTCGTCTGCACCACCGATGAGGACATGGCCCAGATCGCGTCGTTCTACCCGGGCGCGATGTCCGAGGCCCGCAACATCAAGCTCGCGGACCTCGTGTCGTCGATCGGCAAGCCGGATCTGGTGATCATCGGGGCCAATGACCCCGACGCGATGGTGGTGCACACCGAGGAGTGCCGCAAGCTTGGCCTGGCCTTCGCCGCCGACCCGTCGCAGCAGCTGCCCCGGCTGTCCGGCGAGGAGATCGACAAGCTCGTCGACGGCGCGGAGTACCTGTTCACCAACGACTACGAGTGGGAGTTGTTGCAGTCGAAGACCGGCTGGTCAGAAGCCGACGTGATGGGCAAGGTCGGCCTGCGGGTCACCACGCTGGGAGCCAAGGGTGTCGATATCGTCGACCGCGACGGCAGCACCGTGCACGTCGGTGTGGTGCCGGAGACCAGCCTCACCGACCCCACCGGTGTCGGTGACGCCTTCCGGGCCGGCTTCCTGACCGGACGCAGCGGTGGGCTCAGCCTGGAGCGCTCGGCGCAACTGGGCTCCCTGGTCGCGGTGCTGGTGCTGGAGTCGACCGGTACCCAGGAGTGGACGTGGGACGCCGCGGCCGCCAAGACCCGGCTGGCCGACGCCTACGGCGACGACGCTGCCGCCGAAATAGCCACCGTGCTCACCTAGGTCCGCGTTTTAGAGCTGCACGGGATACTGCGGCTCGCTGATCTGCGGCACCACGCTGTGCTCGACGAAGATCGCGTGCCACAGCATGAAAATCAGCACCGTCCACAGCCTGCGGCTGTGATCGGCTGTGCCGCAACGGTGTTCGTCTAGCATTCGATGAACAGCCGACGCGTCGATCAGGTTGTCGGTGGCCGACGCGTTCACCATTTCATGCGCCCACTCCAGCAGTGGGCCAGCGCGCAGCCAATGCCGAATCGGTACCGGGAAGCCCAGTTTCGGCCGGTTGAGCACATGCGGCGGGACGATCGGTTCCAGCGCGCGGCGCAGCGCGTACTTGGTGGTGGTGCGGGTGATCTTGGCGTCGACCGGCAACTGGGAGGCGACCGCGAACACTTCGGGATCCAGGAACGGGACCCGCAGTTCCAGCGAGTTGGCCATCGTCATCTTGTCGGCCTTGACCAAAATGTCGCCGCGCAACCAGGTGAGCAGGTCGACGTGCTGCATGCGCGCCACCGGGTCCCAGTCGGCGGACTCTGCGTAGATCGGGGCGGTGATGTCGGTGTGGGTCCATTCCGGTCGGAATCCGGCCAGCACGTCGCGCAGTTGCGCGTCGGAGAAGCTGCGGGCATTGCCGTAGTAACGCTGCTCGAGGGTCAGCGATCCGCGGTGCAGCAGGCTTTTGCCCCGCATGCCGTCCGGCAGGGGTTTGGACAACGTTCCCATCGAGCGCCGAAGCGGTCGCGGCAGGTAGTCGAAAGGCTTGAGCGACAACGGTTCCCGATAAATGGTGTAGCCGCCGAACAGCTCGTCTGCGCCCTCGCCGGACAGCACTACCTTGACGTGCTTGCGTGCCTCGCGGGCCACGAAGAACAGCGGCACCAGCGCAGGGTCGGCCACCGGTTCGTCGAGGTACCAGACGATCTCGGGCAGCGCGGCGACGAATTCGTCGGGAGCCACCACCTTGGCAATGTGGCGCGCGCCGATCGCCTCGGCCGATGCCACCGCAACGTCGACCTCGGAGAAGCCCTCACGTTCGAAGCCGGTGGTGAAGGTGATCAGCCGCGGGTTGTGCCGAATGGCCAGCGCCGCGATCGCGGTCGAGTCGATGCCGCCGGAGAGAAACGCACCCACCGTGACGTCGGCGCGCATGTGCTTGGCCACCGAGTCCTCCAGGACCGTGGTGATCTCGTCATAGCGGGCCTGCTCGGTACCACTCGCAATCGGCGTCACCTTGAAGCGCGGCACGAAATAGCGGGTCGTCTGCGGCGGCTGGCCGGGACGGATACGCGCATAGCAGCCCGATTCGAGCCGGCGCACGCCCCGATGGAGCGTCTCGGGTTCGGGCACGTACTGCAGCACTATGTAGTGCTGAACGGCACGATCGTCGATCGTGGTGTCGAATCCCACCAGGTCGGCCAGTTCCAGCAGGCATTTCTTCTCGCTGGCCACGGCGGTGCCACCGGTCCCGGTCGCCATGAACAGCGGCTTGATGCCGAAAGGATCTCGGGCACAGAACAATTCGCCGGTCACGGTGTCCCATAACGCGAAGGCGAACATGCCCCGTAGTCGGGCAAGGGCATCGGTGCCCCAATAGTGATAGGCGGCGACGATGGCCTCCCCGTCGCCGTCGGTGGCGAAAATCGCGCCGTGCCGCTCGGCGAGTTCGGCTCGCAACTCCAGGTAGTTGTAGATCTCGCCGTTGAACACCAACTCGTAGCGGTCGGGGCTCTCCGGCGGACCCCAGCGCAGCGGCTGATGCGAATGAGCGATGTCGATGATGGACAGCCGGTTGAAACCGAATACGACGGTCCCGGCCGGGTCGGCCCAGGTGCCCGGTTCGTCGGGTCCACGGTGGCGCATCAGGTGTGACGCCTGCGCGATGGCCTCGGCCGTGGCGTGCCCGCTGCTCGGCGGCTCGGCGCCGGCCACGGCAGCCACGAAGGCCAGCAGTCCACACATCGCCGCTAAGTATGCCGCAAAGCGGCGACCGCTCATGGATGCCGCAAACTGGGCGGCCCCTGGATGCCGCACGACGCGATTGCGACGGCCGGCGGGGCTCCGCATGGCTGTGCTGCGTGCGTGGTCTACGCTGCGTAGTATTCGACGTGCGGGTCAGCCGGCAGTCCCCTTGACCGGGGAATGCGCGTTGCCGGCCCAGCTTGTGAATCAGGGAGGCGCGACCGTGACATCTCGCGGGCCAGGCTGTTCGCAGGGCTTGTTGGAGAGCCGTTCGGCAGGGCCTCGTCGGCTTCGGCTGCCGGTGCTGGCCGGCATGCTGAGCTTGCTGGCGGTGAGCCTGAGTGGGTGCAGTTGGTCGGACGCATTCGCACTCGGCTGGCCCCGGGGCATCACCACCGAGGGCGACTGGAACCGGCAGCTGTGGATCGGCGCGGTGATCGCGTCCCTGGTGGTCGGTGTCCTCGTGTGGGGCTTGATGTTCTGGGCGATTGCGTTCCACCGGCACAAGGCCACCGACACCGAACTGCCCCGCCAGTTCGGCTACAACATGCCGTTGGAGCTGGTGCTCACCGTGACACCGTTCCTGATCATCTCGGTGCTGTTCTATTTCACCGTGGTGGTGCAGGAGAAGATGCTGCACCTGGCGTCGGATCCCGAGGTCGTTGTCGACGTCACGTCGTTCCAGTGGAACTGGAAGTTCGGTTACCAGAAGGTCGATTTCAAGGACGGCACGCTCAAGTACGACGGAGCCGACCCGGCCCGCAAAGCGGCGATGGTCTCCAAGCCCGAAGGCAAAGACTCCCGCGGTGAGGAACTTGTCGGCCCGGTCCGCGGGCTGAACACCGAGGACCGCACCTACCTCAACTACGACAAGATCGAGACCGTAGGCACCAGCACCGAGATCCCGGTACTGGTGTTGCCGGCCGGCAAGCGGATCGAATTCCAGCTCGCGTCGGCGGATGTGATCCACGGTTTCTGGGTTCCGGAGTTCCTGTTCAAGCGTGACGTGATGCCCGACCCCGCGGCCAACCACTCGGTGAACGTCTTCCAGGTCGAGCAGATCAACCGGACCGGGGCGTTCGTGGGTCGCTGCGCGGAGATGTGCGGGACCTACCACTCGATGATGAACTTCGAGGTCCGGGTGGTTCAGCCCAACGACTTCAAGGCCTACCTGCTGCAACGGACCGCCGGAAAGACGAACGCCCAGGCGTTGCAGGGCATCGCGCAGTCTCCGCTCGCGGTCACCACTCACCCGTTCGACACCCGCCGCGGCGAGCTGGCGCCCCAAGCGAGTAAGTAGGGAAACCCATGCACATCGAAGCCAGGCTGTTCGAATTCATCGCGGCGTTCTTCGTCTTCTGCACGGTGCTTTACGGCATTCTGACCAGCCTGTTCGCCACCGGCGGCATTGAATGGGCCGGCACCACGGCCCTCGCGCTGACCAGCGGTATGGCGTTGATCATCGCGACGTTCTTCCGCTTCGTGGCCCGTCGCCTGGACACCCGGCCTGAGGACTACGAAGGCGCTGAGATCAGTGACGGCGCAGGAGAACTGGGCTTCTTCAGCCCGCACAGCTGGTGGCCGATTCTGATCGCGCTGTCGGGTTCGGTGGCGGCCGTCGGCATCGCACTGTGGCTACCGTGGTTGATCGGCGCGGGTGTTGTGTTCATTCTGAGTTCGGCGGCCGGGTTGGTCTTCGAGTACTACGTGGGGCCCGAGAAGCACTAGCCGCCGCCGGCAAAGGTCACAATCAGGGCGTCAGTTGATCCGTGACCGGGTCGCCCAGAATGTCGTGCGAGATCCGGTTGGGTAGGGTTTGCCGAGGCACAATGAGGAACATCGGGGCGCGCGCTCAACAGCTGAGCCGCGGTGCTGCGTACGCCGATGAAGTAGTCGAACAGGACAGACGATCATGAGCGGGCCGAATCCACCAGGACCAGAGTCCGAAGAACTGGAACCCGGCGTCGAGCCCAGCCACAGCGGCGGCGAATCCGACGGTGGAGCCAGTGATTTCGGTGCGGGCGCAGGGGAGTCCGACGCTGAAGGCCAGACCGGCCAGACCGACGTCTACTCGCGGGCTTACTCGGCCCCGGAGTCCGAACACATCAGCAGCGGACCTTACGTACCCGCGAACCTTGATCTCTACGACTACGACAGCTACGACGACGCGGCTCCTGACGAGGCGGAAGCCAGCGCTGCCCGCTGGCCGTGGATTGTCGGAATCGCCGCGATCGTCGCGGCGATCGCCCTCGTAGTCTCGGTGTCGCTGCTGTTCGCCCGCACCGACTCGACCAAGCTGGCGACGCCCAGCACCGCGCCCACGTCAACGCCGCCGATGCAGGACGAGATCATCGTCACGACGCCGCCGCCTGCGCCGCCGCCGTCGTCCAGCGAGGCGCCGCCACCGCCGCCGCCGCCGTCCAGCGAGGCGCCGCCACCGCCGCCGCCGCCGGCCCCCGCGCCGCCCGCACCGGCCCCAGCGCCAGCTCCGGCCCCCGCGCCCGCGCCGCCCGCACCGGCGCCCCCGCCGGCACCCGCTGGGCCTAAGCAGTACACGTATTCGGTGACCGGCACCAAGGCGCCGTTCGACCAGATCACGATCACCTACACCGACGCATCGGGGATGCGACGGACGCTTTCCAACGTCTACATCCCGTGGACGATCACGCTCACGCCGATTTCGGCGTCGGACGTCGGCTCGATCGAGGCGTCCAGCTTGCTACGCCTGAGCAAGCTCAACTGCAAGGTCACTGCCAGCGACGGAACGGTGTTGTCAGCCAACGAGAACAACCAAGCACAGGTCAACTGCTGATGATGGACAGGTATTCGCAAGCCTGGGGCGGGCGCGGCAAGGTCAGGGCAGCCACGACCGACCGCATCCTGGTCGGATCGTGCGCCGCTGTCTGGCTGGCGCTGGTGGGGATGAGCGTTGCCGCGCTCGTCGCGCTGATGGATTTGGGCCGTGGATTTCACGCCGCCAAGGGCAACCCGCACACCTCCGCGGTGCTCTACGCGATCATCATCATCTCCGCGCTGATCATCCTGGCGGCGATCCCGATGCTGCTGCGTGCCCGCCGCACCACCCGGGACGCACCGGTGTCCCGGTCGGCAGGCTCACCGGCCCGAACGGTGAGTGCCCGGTCGATCAGGACCGGGCCGGCGGCCGGAATGGCACACGGCGCTACCGAGCGGATCACCACCCAACGGCCGGCGCTGGCCGACACGGAGGTGGATCGTTTCTGGCTGCGCGGCACTTCCGCCCTGATGGGCGCCATGGGCGGGGCACTGCTTGCGGTCGCCGCGGCAACCTACGCGATGGCCATCGGCCACGACGGCTTCTCATGGACCGGCTACTCGATCGCTGGCGCCATCACGCTGGTCATGCCGCTGGTGCCGTGGCGCCAGGTGCGCCAACTGCGCGGCATGCTCGCCGGCTGAATCAGCTGGCCTTCTAAGGCTTGCCCAACCGCCCGATCACTGACCGGCTTTGTCGCCAAAGCCGTTACCAGGTCAGCGTTTTAGTGGTGGCCATTCGTCGAGCCGTTGCCGTTGCCGTTGCTGTCGCCTTGGCGCTCCCGCAGTGCGGTGAGCGCGCGCGACTCGGCGGCGTGGTGGGCTTCGGTAAGCGCTGCATCCTCGGAGGCCGGGTCGGCGTAGAGGAAGCTGCCGGAGCCGGGGGAGCCGCCGGAGCCGAGCTTGTTCATCTTCACCGGTACCGGAGCGCCCTGGTATTCCAGCGGCAGCGGGTGGCCGTGCTCGTCGACCGGGCCCAACGGTTGGTGTAGCTCGATGTAAGCGCCGTGCGGCAGGCGCTTGATGATGCCGGTTTCGACGCCGTGCTCGAGGACGGCGCGGTCACTGCGCTGCAGAGCCACACACCACCGGTAGGTGATGAAGTAGATGAACGGCGGCAGCACGATCATGCCGATGCGCCCCATCCAAGTCGTCGCGTTCAGCGAGATGTGGAACTTGTACGCGATGATGTCGTTGATCGATGACAGCGTCAGCACCATGTAGAAGGCGATCGCCATGGCGCCGACCGATGTTCGGACCGGTACGTCACGCGGACGTTGCAGCAGATTGTGATGCGCGTAATCGCCGCTGAATCGCTTCTCCAAGAACGGATAGACGATCAGCAGGACGAAAATCAGGCCCATGAGTATCCCGACCCAAACCGAGGCGGGAATCGTGTGATGGAAGAAGTAGAACTCCCACGCCGGCCAGAGCCGGGCCAGACCGTCGGGCCACATCATGTAGAAGTCCGGCTGCGAACCCGCAGAGACCTGCGACGGTTTGTACGGACCAAGGTTCCAGATCGGGTTGATCTGCAGCAGGCCACCCATCAGGCCCAAAATGCCGGTGGTCAGCGCGAAGAACGCGCCGGATTTCACCGCGAACA
>DATAZN010000310.1:0-20116 GCA_036272035.1 Mycobacterium sp.
GCTGATCGTGCTGCTGGTTGTGTTCATCAGGGGCTGGCGGCGCAATCCGGGCAGCCCGGTGATGCTGATGTTCCTGTGCACCACGCTGATCGTGTGGCAGGACCCGATCATGAACTGGTCGCCGTTCGCGGTCTACAACCCCGATCTCATTCACTGGCCGGAGTCCTGGCCGCTGGTGTCGTTGTCGCCGACCGTCGAACCGTTCGTGGTCTTCGGCTACGTGATGTTCTACTTCGGGCCCTACTTCCCGGCCATCTGGATTCTTAGGAAGCTACAAGCCAAATACGGTCCAACAAGCTATGTTTCGCGCCACCCGCTGGTCAGTCTGGGCCTGCTCGCCCTGGCGATCGGCTTTGTTTTCGACGCGTGGCTCGAGATTCAGTTGGTGCACACCGGCATGTACATCTATGCGCAGGTGATTCCGTGGGGCTCGATTTTCACCGGCACCACGTTCCAGTTCCCGCTGATCTGGGAGTCGTTCTCGGTGTGCTTCGTGATGGTGCCGGCCGCGATTCTCTGTTACCGCGACGACACCGGTAAGTCGGTGGCGGAAAAGCTTGCCGCCAAGGCGAAGCTGTTCCCGACCCGACCGGTGCTGGGCACCTTCCTGGTGATGTTCGCCATCATCAACGTGTCTTACTTCGCCTACGGTGCATGGTTCGCCGTCATCAAGGTCAGCCACGCAGCTACTTCGGTGGCCTGCCCGTGGCCGTATCCGGAAGCTAAAGTGTATGACCCGCAAGGCTATTACGAGAAAGCCGGTGCGCAGGGTCCGTACTCGGTGGGCATCTGGTCGACGTGGGCGAGTGGAGAGCCGAATGGCCGGCCGCACGTCGAAGCGCCACCACCGGGTCAGGGCGCCTGCGCGAGCAAGAATGGCTGAGGCTCGCAGCGTCGTCATCACCGGCGCTTCCCGGGGCCTCGGCTTCGCAACAGCCGCGCGCCTGTATGGCGAGGGGTGGCGCGTGGTCGCGGCCATGCGCACACCCGAGCAGGGCATGGCGCTGTTGCGCGAGGCGACCGGCGCCGCTGTTGACGACGATCGGTTGATCGGCGTTCAGCTCGACCTGATGGACCACGCATCGGTCACCGCAGCCGCCAAGACCATCGGCGAAACCGTGGGCACGCCGTTTGCGGTTGTGCACAACGCGGGGATCTCCGCTGCAGGAATGGTGGAAGAAACCGATATGGCCTTGTGGCAGAGACTATTTCAAACCAGCGTTCTTGGTCCTGTTGCGCTCACTCAAGCTCTGCTGCCATCGATGCGAGCAGCGGGCGAAGGGCGCATTGTGCTGGTGTCCAGCGCGGCCGGTGTACGCGGTCAGCCGGCCACCGCACCGTACTCGGCGGCCAAGGGGGCGCTCGAACGTTGGGGTGAGTCGATGGCGGTCGAGATCGCGCCGTTCGGACTCGGCGTCACCGTGTTGGTGGCGGGCACCTACGACACCGAGATCATCACCGATGCCGGCACCACCGACGATCGCGACTTCAGCGGTCCGTATGCCCGCTTGCACAACACCATGAACAGCCGCGGGCGGTTCGCGATGCGGATGGCCAGGCCGCCGGAGAAGTTCACCGATGGAGTGGTCAAGGCGCTGGCCGACACCGGGTCGTTCCGCCGGCGGGGCGTGGGGCCGGACGCGTCAATGTTGTTGGTGTCCAGCCGGATTCTTCCTGCCGTCGGCATGCACCACATGTCGCGGCTCGTGCTCGGCATACCCAAGCAGGGCTCGATGCGGAACGGGGCGTGGCCGTTGACGTTGGCACAGAAGGTAATGGTGTTCGCGACAAGAGTCATTCCCCAGCCAGTGTTGCAACGCCTCGCGACGAAGGCGGCGAAGCGCCGCCAGGGACTGAAGGAAACTGAGGAATAAGCATGGAACAGCTTTTCGACGACCTGAACGACTTCGGCTCTTTCGACGACGCGATCTCCGGCGACGTACGCGACCCGTACACCGAGCTGGCGCGACTGCGCCGCGAGGAACCGGTGCAGCGACTCGAGACGTCGGGCGCGCTTCCGCATGAGGAGTCTCTGCCGATGTTCATCGTGTACCGCCACGAGGACGTCCAACAGATGTTGCGCGACAACGAGACGTTCTCGTCATCGGCCGTCATCGCGGCCTTCGGGCCGGTACTCGGCGAAGGCGTGATGCTGGGTATGGACGAGCCGATCCACGGGCGGCTGCGCTCGCTGGTGTCGAAGGCGTTCTCGCAGAAGTCCTTGGCGCGCTGGCAAGACGAGCTGGTCGGTCGGGTGGCGAACAGCCTGATCGACAACTTCGCGCCCAACGGCAAGGCGGATCTGGTGAAGGAGTTCACCTTCGACTACCCCAGCCAGATCATCGCAGG
Source organism: Mycobacterium sp. (assembly GCA_036272035.1). GTDB lineage: Bacteria > Actinomycetota > Actinomycetes > Mycobacteriales > Mycobacteriaceae > Mycobacterium. The sequence goes on from DATAZN010000310.1 coordinate 2,350, forward strand.
CCTGCTCGGCCTGCCTGAGAAGGATTACCCACAGTTCCAGCGGTGGTCGATCTCGCTGGTGAGCTGGCTGATGAATCCCGAACGCGGGCTGGCGGCCTCGGCTGCCCTGTGCGACTACTTCGCACCCATCCTGGAGGCGCGTCGCGCCGAGCCGAAGGACGACCTGATCAGCGCGCTCGGTGCCGCCGAGATCGACGGAGAGAAGCTCGCCGACGAGGAGATCTTCTCGTTCCTGCGGCTGCTGCTGCCCGCCGGCGTGGAGACGACCTACCGGTCGCTGGGCAGCTTGCTGCTCGGACTGTTGTCGGACCCGCAACAGTTGGACGCGATCCGCGCGGACCGGTCGCTGCTTCCGCAGGCGATCGAGGAGGGCGTGCGGTGGGAACCGCCGCTGCTGACCATCACCCGGGTAGCGACCAGCGACACTGAACTGGGTGGGGTGTCGATCCCGGCCGGTGCGACCGTGATGCCGATGCTCGGTTCGGCAAACCGGCAAGAAGATCGCTACCCCGACCCCGACACGTTCAACATCCACCGAGAGGCTCGGGCAAATCTGGGCTGGGGCCACGGCGTCCACGTCTGCCTCGGCATGCACCTGGCGCGGTTGGAAATGCGCACCGCCGTCAACCTCCTACTGGACCGGCTGCCTAACCTGCGGCTCGATCCCGACGCCGACGACCCGCATGTCCGCGGACAGGTGTTCCGCTCGCCGACCTCGGTGCCGGTGCTATTCGACCCGCAGTAGATCAGCGATATTGCCCGGCGGCAGCCCGGATCACCCGTACTGTCGTAGCTGAGCGTTCGCTCAACTTCCCGTTCAGAAGGGACGACGCGATTGACCGGGCCACTGCGAGACATCAGGGAGTTTCTGGGCGACGCGGACGCCTACCGGGACGAGTTGTACAAGCGCTGGACCGGGCTGCTGAGCTACCGCTACATCGGGCGCAATCATTCGTCGATGAACGTCGGCGACTCCGACGACACCGTCGTCATCCGTCGCGACATGCGCAACGAGGCGGGCGGAATCATGGTGGCGCCGTTGGCCATCGCCTCGCCCGAAGGTTGCCAGACCGACATGATCGCGGTGCCCAACCCGGTGATCGCCTCGGTGCAGATCGTCGACCCCGGATACGACGTGAAAAGGGTCGAGATCGTCGACTCCGGCAACGTGCACCAGGGCCGGATGATGGGCTACGGGCGATGCAAGATCGTCGACGCCGACAACCCCGACCGGGTTATCGCCTTCAATGAAGGTCAGGGCGCGATCATCGGTGTCCCACCGGAAGGCCTTGGAAAGATGGATGTTTCGGGCACCGAGCTGGTGATCGAGGATTCGCCCGACCTGCCGCCGATGTGGCAGGCGTTCGGCGCGTCCAGACGGCCCGACCGCCACTGGCAGCTGCCGGCCCTCAGCATGGAGCTGGCCTCACCGGACGCGGCGCTGCACATCGGGCCGCAGCACGTGGTGCTCGAAACCGCCGCGATCGATCTGGCCGCCGACGCGGCCGCAACTCGCAAGCTGCAGGTGGTGAGTTGGCACGTGATGTTCATGTCGCGCGGCAAGGTCGGGCCGTTCCGGGTGGACGGCACCGCGCACGTCGGCGGTGCGGGCACGGTGGGTGTGCGCATGTTGCTGCACGACGAGGGCAACTCCGACAAGGCGGTGACGTCGGCCGCAGCGGTCTTCGAGATCGTCGGCTAGTTCAAGGAGTGAATAATGGCTAATGCCACGGATGCTCGTCAGTGGGCGCGCAATGCATTGCACGGCATCGGCGACTCGCTGTACACCCCGTTCAGCGGGCGCGACGGCGACGACATCGACTGGGACGCCTACCGCACCCTGGTCCGGCACTGTGTGGGCACGCTCGGGCACCCCATGCTTTGGTTAACAAGCGGTCTATCGGAATTCTGGTCGCTGACCATCGCAGAGCGAAAGAAGCTGCTGGAAGTCGCCATTGACGAGGCCCGCGGCATCGATCCGGACGTGATCGTCCAATCGTGCACCGCGGCGATGTCGGCCAAGGACTGCCTGGAGCTCACCCAGCATGCCCAGGACGCGGGCGCCGACATTGTCTACATACAGACGCCGATGATGGAATTGCACGGTGGCGAAGGGGCCTTGAACTACTTCAAATACATCGCCGACCGCACCGACATCGCACTGGGAATGTTCAACTCGCCCAGCTCGGGATACGTGCTATCCGCTCAAGAGGGCGCGCGCATAGTCGAGGAGGTCCCGGCGGTATGCGCCGCAAAAGAGGGATCGTTCCGACCGCATCAGAGCCGCTTCCTGCACGAGCTGGCACCGGATCTGGTGATCTGGGAGTGCGATACGACGGTGTACCGGGCCGGCTGGCTGAAATCGGGCATCGTCGGCCCCGGACAACTGGGTACCGCTGGCTATCTCTTCGAGACGCCGAAGAAACGCGCCCTATCGGAGTATTGGGACTTGGTCTGGAACGAGAAGTTGGTCGAGGCAATGGATTACGCGCAGGAGTCGGGGCTCGACCAGTTCGAGCTCGACATGCGGGGCTGGTTCACTCGCTACCCTGGGCGGCCCGACTACTTCACCCACTGGGGCGGTGCGTTCAAATACGCCGCGTCGGTGATCGGGCTACCGGTCGGCTCGTACCCGGAATCCCGCCCGCCGCAGGCTAAGTTGCCCGAGCAGGCGCGTATCGACATCCGTGCCGCTTACCGCCGATTCGGGCTGATCGTCGAATAGTCCGAAAATAACCGTGATACAGGAGGACTCGTTATGACCGACGCCAAACCACTTGCCGGCATCCGCATCTTGGAAGTCGCAGCGTGGACGTTCGTCCCCGCCGCCGGTGCGGTGCTCGCCGAGTGGGGAGCGGACGTGATCAAGGTCGAGCCACGCGAAGGCGGCGATCCGCAGCGCGGGCTGGTCACCATGGGCCTCATTCCCGGCGGCCCGACTGCTGTCAACTACATGATCGAAATGCCCAACCGCGGAAAGAAATCCATCGGCATCGACCTGACCACGCCAGGAGGGCAAGAGGTCGTCCACGAACTGGCGAAGACCAGCGACGTCTTCCTCACCAGCTATCTGCCGAGTCGGCGCAAACACTTCGGCATCGAGATCGATCAGATACGCGCCGCCAACCCCGACATCATCTATGTCCGCGGATCCGGTTACGGGCCACAGGGAGGCGACGCTGACAAGCCCGGCTATGACGGGGTCTCCTTCTGGTCGCGCGGCGGCATCGCCGATGCGCTGACCCGCGAGCTTCCTGAGCCGGTAATGCAGACCCCGGCATTCGGTGACCTGATGGGTGGGCTGACAATCGCCGGCGGGATCGCCGCCGCGCTGTACAAACGCAAGTCGACCGGTGAGACCTCAATCGTGGACGTCTCGCTGCTGGGCCTTGCGGCGTGGGCGATGACCCCACAGGTGACCGCCGCGATGCTCTACGGCGGTGACCCGATTCCGACGTTCACCCACCGTGACATGCCCAACCCGCTGGTGGGCAACTACAAGACCAAGGACGACCGGTACATCACGCTGATGATGTTGCAGGGCGACAAGTTCTACCCCGAGTTCATGACGGTCATCGGCCGGACCGACCTGATCACCGACGAACGCTTCGCCGACGGCCACAACCGCTTCATAAACCGCGGCGAGCTGATCGACATCATGGACGAGGAATTCGCGTCAAAGACCGTCGACCAATGGCGCGAGATCCTCAAGCCGCTGTCGGGTGCCTGGGCTGTCCTGCAGAAGACCAGCGAGCTGCGCGACGATCCCGCCGTCATCGCCAACGGCTACATTCCGACGGTGAACGCGATGAACGGTCAGTCGTACATCCTGCCGACCAACCCGGTTCAATTCGATGGCCACCACGTTCAGCCGACCGGTGCACCCGAACATGGTCAGCACACCGAAGAGATCCTGCTGGAAGCCGGGGTCGACTGGGACAAAATCGAGCAGTACAAGCAGGACGGGTCGATTCTGTAAGCGCGCCGACCCGTCCCGGCTAGAACTAGGCGCTGCGGCGGATGCCGCGCGTTCTGCTGATGTCCCGCTTGAGCAGCAGTTCGCGCTCGGTCTCCGACAGGCCGCCCCAAATTCCGTACGGCTCGCCGACGTCCAGGGCGTGCGTACGGCACTGGGCCATCACCGGGCAGGTTCGGCACATCTCCTTGGCCCGACGTTCCCGCTGTAGACGGGCCCGGCCGCGCTCACCGTCTGGGTGGAAGAACACCGAGGAATCCACGCCGCGGCAAAGGCCGTGTAATTGCCATTCCCAAATGTCTGCATTGGGACCTGGTAGTTGCTCTGGTTGCGGCATTGATGTCCCTCTCTTCAAGCCAGTTCGCGATCACGTATGTCGTCAACTGAATCGAGCGGGTCGTCGGTGACTACTCGTCGACCTAAAGGTAGGGGTGCTAGGGAATTTCCGTCAACAGGCTGTAATCTGCCGAATGCTGAAGTGCGGCTTGGGAATTTACCCTGAGTTCATCGACGCGATCAGCCCACCTAGTCGAGGAGTGCATGTTGACCCCCTGTTATGTGGAAATGTCGCAGCTCGCGGCTGATTTACGCCGCAAGCACAACAAATATGATCATTGACGGATTTAATACCGGTGTAACTCAGAAACCATGAAGTTTTAACGGGTAGCCAGCCGTGATACATCTCTCTCACCGCTCGTCTGTCGGGTCAGAGCTTGCCGCCGTCGCGTTCAGCGACCAGCCCGGACGCTGGCCGCTACCTGCCGCGAAAACACCGCATCAGCAGTGGTTACGCGCGGTCGGCGCCGGGGGACAGGGCCGCTATGGCACTGCCTACGCCGACCTTGCGGCGCTGCGGGGAGCCGCGCCGTCGGACCGGCTTTCCTCGCTGGCTCATAGCGCACATGCGTCGTTTCTGCGCCAGCTGGGTTGGCACAGCCTTGCCCGCGGTTGGGACGGTCGTGCATGGGCGCTCGCCGGTGACGACCCTGAGGCGGCCGGCGATGCGTTGATCGGGCTCGCTGCCGACGCGCTGGGTGTCGGGCGGCTGGTCGCCGCGGCGGCATTGCTGCAGCGGGCGGACCCGTTCGTCGCGCAGGCGCCACCACGGCTGGCGATACGGAAGGCCTGGGTCGCCGCTGAGCTGGCGATGTTTGGCGGTGATGGTGGCGTTGCGGTCCATAACGCGGAGGTGGCGGTCGAGTTGGCTGCGACCACGCTCGACCGCTCGGCACGACACCGGGCCAAAAGCCAAGTGGTGCTGGCCGCGGCGCTGTGCAGCTCCGGCGCGCTCGACCGGGCACAGGATGTTGCCGGCGCGGCGCTGGAGCTCACCGGCCAATTGGGGCTGGTACCGCTGCGCTGGGCGGTGGCCTGCCTACTGGTCGACCTCGGCACGGAAACCCCGACCCGGATCGCGGAATTGCGGGACCTCCGGGACGACTGCGCCCGCCGCGTAGAGCACTGGGGCGGAGCCTGGCGGAAGCTCTAAGCATTGCTGGGTCACTATGGTCGTAATGGAGTCCCATCGAATCGGGCGATAGCCGGTTCGTAACGCTGGAGATGCTGCCGTCGATGACAACACAGGAGGAACGTCTCGACGCTGTTGTCGCCGATGCGGTGACAGGCGATCGAGACGCGCTTCGAGAGGTACTGGAGACGATCCGGCCGATCGTGGTCCGATACTGCCGCGCCCGAGTCGGCGCGTTTGAGCGCAGCGGTCTGTCGGCCGATGATGTGGCACAGGAGGTTTGCTTGGCAGCCGTCATGGCGCTGCCGCGCTATCGCGATCGCGGCCGCCCGTTCTTGGCCTTCGTGTACGGCATCGCCGCGCACAAGGTGGCTGACGCGTACCGTGCGGTCGGCCGCGATCTTTCCTACGCCACGGAGACCGTTCCGGAACGCCTGTCGGCCGAGCCCGGTCCCGAGCAGGCGGCGATCGACGCCGACTCCGTCACCAGGATGAGCGAGTTGCTCGAGATTTTGCCGGACAAGCAACGCGAGATCCTGATCCTGCGTGTGGTCGTCGGTCTGAGCGCCGAGGAGACGGCCGAGGCCGTCGGTAGCACCGCCGGAGCGGTGCGCGTTGCCCAACACCGCGCGTTGGCGCGGCTGAAATCCGCGATCGCCGCGGCAGGACGAGACTATGTCTGACCCTTTTGTCACAACTTTTGATCAGCCCGATCCGGATGCGGTCGCGCGCAGCGAGCGGTTCGTCGACGCCTTGGCCAAACGCGAGCCGGTCGATTTCGTCGATGTCGGCGACGCCGGCGATACCGGGGACCGGGCGCTGGCCGGGGTGCTGGAGGACTGGCGCGACGAGCTGAGGGTTCTGGGCCCCCGCGGGGTGTGTCGCGAGCAGGACGCGGTGGCGGTGCTGAACCGTGGGCTAGCGGCGCGTCGGCGCGCGCGGCGCCGGACAGCCCTGGTCAGCGCGTTGGCCGCGGCCGTCCTCGGTGCCGCGGGATTCGGGACGCTGGTCGGGGAGCCCGCGTCTATGCACGACGACCAGATCGCCGTGTCCGCCGAGACCGACCTGGACCAGGTTCAGCAAATGATCGCGCTGGGCCAATGGGATCAGGCTCAGGACAAACTGGCCGCGGTCGGCGCTCACGTGCAGACGGTCAAGGACAACGGTCGCAAGCAGGGGCTCATCGACAAGGTGAACCTGCTGAACGCGAAGGTCGCCAGCCGCGACCGTAATGCGACGATGCCGCCCAACGCACTACCGGGCACGGCCCCGGTGGTCAGCGCAACAGCCACCGTGGCCGTGATCCCGCCGGGCGATCCGGTAATCACGGTTGCGCCCAACCCGTTTGGTGGCTAGGCGGACTTAGTCGTCGAGAAGAGGGAGGCGCTCAGCGGCGCCCGTGAAAGCCCTCGGTGTCCGTGGTGGCCTCGTTGAGCGAGGCGTCGGCGTACCCGCGGCAGTAATCCCAGGTCACGTAGGAATCGGGCTCGGGGTCGTAGGCCGGCTCGTGCGGGCGCACGGTGCCGTCGACCAGCAGCTGAAGTAGGTTGGCGCGCAGCATGTCCCAGTCGTGATAGTGGTCCTGCTGACACTCGTCGCAACACACCACCAGGCCGCGAATACCTTTGTGCGCCAACAAGGCCTCGTACACCGCGAGATCGGCCAGATCGGCCTCGACTGCCATCCGCTCCTGGGCGTCCAGCGGTTGACCGGGCTCGACGGCGTCCAACGCCGCCGACGGATCGCAGGGATCGTCGGCAAACGGGTCGGGCGGCAGACCGGGCGGAAGGTAGTCGCGCACGGCTCCACAGTACGCAGCAGGACGGGCAACACGCCAGCGCTACCCCGCAGCCCAGCCCCCATGTCGCCGCCTCGCGGGGCCTTCTCCGGCGGGGGCGTCGGCGGCCGAAGCTCCATGTTCCGCCACCTCCTCGCGCCGCTCACGGCGCGCATCGTCAGCGGCTCGGCCTGATGTTTCCGCCTCGCCCCCTCGCCGCTGTCGCGGCTGGGGGGACCCCCACCTCGCGCCGCTCACGGCGCGCATCGTCAGCGGTGGTCGGGCGAGCCGATAGGATGGCATTCTCACTCCGCGCGCATATGGGAGGCTCCGGCAATGTCATCTGGCTTGTCCCGTCTCGAAGGCAGCGGCGACCTGATCGTCACGTCGTATCCCCGGGTGGGTGGTTTTCCGGACGATCCGGTACCGACCGGCGGTGACGACCCGCAGAAGATCGCGATGCTGGGACTGACGTTCGACGACGTCCTGCTGCTGCCGGCTGCCTCCGATGTGGTGCCGGCCAACGCCGATACTTCCAGCCGGCTCACCAAGAAGATCCGGTTGAAGGTGCCGCTGGTCAGCTCGGCGATGGACACCGTCACCGAGTCTCGAATGGCGATCGCAATGGCCCGCTCCGGCGGCATCGGCGTGCTGCACCGCAACCTGCCGATCTCCGAGCAGGCCGGACAGGTCGAAACCGTGAAGCGCTCTGAGGCCGGCATGGTCACCAACCCGGTGACCTGCCACCCGGAGAACACATTGGCCGAGGTAAACGCCATGTGTGCCCGGTTCCGGATCTCCGGTCTACCGGTCATCGAGGGCGCGGGCCAGCTGGTGGGCATCATCACCAACCGCGACATGCGCTTCGAGGTCGACCAGTCCAAGCACGTCGGCGAGGTGATGACCAAGGCTCCGCTCATCACCGCCCAGGAGGGCGTCAGCGCGGACGCGGCGCTGGGCCTGCTGCGCCGGCACAAGATCGAGAAGCTGCCGATCGTCGACGGCCACGGGAGGCTGACCGGTCTGATCACTGTCAAAGATTTCGTCAAGACCGAACAGCATCCGTTGGCGACCAAGGACAGCGACGGCCGATTGCTGGTCGGTGCCGCGGTCGGGGTTGGCGACGACGCCTGGGTGCGGGCGATGACGCTGGCCGACGCCGGCGCCGACCTGCTGGTGGTCGACACCGCGCATGCCCACAACCGGTTGGTGCTGGACATGGTCGCCCAGCTGAAAGCTGAGGTTGGCGATCGGGTCGAGATCGTCGGCGGCAACGTCGCGACCAGGTCGGCGGCCGCTGCGCTGGTCGAGGCCGGCGCCGACGCGGTCAAAGTCGGCGTTGGTCCCGGGTCGATCTGCACCACCCGCGTGGTGGCCGGCGTCGGTGCGCCACAGATCACTGCGATTCTGGAAGCGGTGGCGGTCTGCGGGCCGGCCGGTGTGCCGGTGATCGCCGACGGCGGACTGCAGTACTCCGGCGACATCGCCAAGGCGCTGGCCGCGGGCGCGTCCACGACGATGCTGGGATCGCTGCTGGCGGGTACCGCCGAGGCACCCGGCGAGCTGATCTTCGTCAACGGCAAGCAGTACAAAAGCTACCGCGGCATGGGATCGCTCGGCGCCATGCAGGGTAGGGGAGAAGCCAAGTCCTACTCCAAGGACCGCTATTTTCAGGACGACGTGCTCTCCGAGGACAAGCTCGTGCCCGAGGGCATCGAAGGCCGGGTGCCCTTCCGCGGGCCGCTGTCGTCGGTGATCCATCAGCTCACCGGCGGATTGCGCGCCGCGATGGGCTACACCGGCGCCGACAACATCGAAGGTTTGCAGCGGGCGCAATTCGTCCGGATCACCGCGGCGGGTTTGAAAGAAAGCCATCCGCACGACATCACGATGACCGCCGAAGCGCCCAACTACTACGCCCGGTGAACTGATCGAAGGACCACTCATGCGTGACATGGTTGAGATCGGCATGGGCAGAACAGCCCGGCGCACTTACGAACTCGACGAAATCAGTATTGTGCCGTCGCGACGCACCCGCTCCTCGCAGGACGTCACGACGGCCTGGCAGCTCGACGCCTACCGGTTCGAGATTCCGATCGTCGCGCACCCGACCGATGCCCTGGTGTCGCCGGAGTTCGCCATCGAACTCGGTCGGCTCGGCGGGCTGGGCGTGCTCAACGGCGAAGGGCTGATCGGCCGTCACGCGGACGTCGAAGCCAAGGTCGCTCAGGTCATCGAGGCGGCCGCCAAAGAACCCGAGCCGTCGGCGGCCATCCGGCTGCTGCAGCAGTTGCACGCCGCGCCGCTGGATCCCGACCTGCTGGGTGCCGCGGTGGCTCGCATCCGCGAGGCCGGGGTGACCACCGCGGTCCGGGTGAGCCCGCAGAACGCCCAGGCGCTGACGCCGGCGCTGCTGTCGGCGGGCATCGACCTGCTGGTCATCCAGGGCACCATCGTCTCCGCCGAACGTGTGGACAGTCACGGCGAGCCGCTGAACCTCAAGACCTTCATCTCCGAGCTCGACGTTCCGGTGGTCGCCGGCGGTGTGCTCGACCACCGAACCGCGCTGCACCTGATGCGCACCGGTGCGGCGGGCGTCATCGTCGGCTACGGCTCCACCAGCGGGGTCACCACCAGCGACGAGGTACTCGGGATCCGCGTGCCGATGGCCACCGCGATCGCCGACGCCGCCGCCGCGCGCCGCGAATACCTCGATGAGACCGGCGGCCGCTACGTGCACGTGCTCGCCGACGGGGACATCCACACTTCCGGCGATCTGGCCAAGGCCATCGCCTGCGGCGCCGACGCGGTGGTACTGGGCACGCCGCTCGCCGAGTCGGCTGAGGCGCTCGGTGACGGGTGGTTCTGGCCGACCGCCGCTGCCCACCCGTCGCTGCCCCGGGGTGCGCTGCTGCAGGTCGCCGTCGGTGAACGGCTGCCGCTGAGCCAGGTCCTCAACGGACCGTCCGACGACCCGTTCGGCTCGCTGAATCTCGTCGGCGGACTACGCCGCTCGATGGCCAAGTCGGGCTACTGCGACCTCAAGGAATTCCAGAAGGTCGGCCTGACCGTGGGAAGCTGACCTCGATCGCTGGATCATTACCGGCGAGTAAGTACATACTGGTTCGGTGGAACCTGACTACGACGTCTTGATCATCGGTTCGGGCTTTGGGGGCAGTATCACCGCGCTGCGGCTGACCGAAAAGGGTTACCGGGTCGGCGTACTCGAGGCCGGCCCCCGCTACGCCGACGAGGACTTCGCCAAAACATCGTGGAACTTGCGTAAGTTCCTGTGGGCTCCCCAGCTGGGCTGCTACGGCATCCAGCGCATCCACCTGCTGCAGAACTGCATGATCCTGGCCGGCGCCGGCGTGGGCGGCGGATCGCTGAACTACGCCAACACGCTGTACATACCGCCGGAGCCGTTCTTCAACGACCAGCAGTGGTCGCACATCACCAATTGGCGCGCGGAGTTGATGCCGCATTACCAACAGGCACAGCGGATGCTCGGTGTGGTCGAGAACCCGACGTTCACCGACGCTGATCGCTTGCTCAAGGAGGTCGCCGACGACATGGGTTGCGGTGACACCTTCGTGCCGACTCCGGTCGGGGTGTTCTTCGGCCCGAACGGAACCAAGACGCCCGGCGAGACGGTGCCCGACCCGTTCTTCGGCGGTGCCGGCCCGGCCCGGACCGGCTGCCTGGAATGCGGGTCGTGCATGACCGGCTGCCGCTACGGCGCCAAGAACACTCTGCTGAAGAACTACCTCGGCCTCGCGGAATCGGCTGGGGCGCAGATACATCCAATGACGACAGTCACCAGGTTCGCGCAGCGGCCCGACGGACTGTGGGAGGTTCGCACCAAGCACACCGGCCGCGTGCTGCGCCGCAAGAAGCGCACGTTGACCGCTAATCATGTAGTGCTGGCCGCCGGCACGTACAACACGCAGAAGCTGCTGTTCAAGATGCGTGACACCGGCGCGTTGCCCGGCCTCTCGGATCGGCTGGGTGTTCTGACCCGCACCAACTCCGAATCGATCGTCGGGGCCGCGACGTTGAAGGTCTCGCCGGACCTGGACCTGACCCATGGCGTCGCGATCACGTCGTCGATTCACCCGACCTCCGACACGCACGTCGAACCGGTCCGGTATGGCAAGGGTTCCAACGCCATGGGGCTGTTGCAGACCTTGATGACCGACGGGTCGGGCCCCAAGGGCACCGATGTGCCGCGCTGGAGGCAGTTGCTGGATCAAGCCGGTGAAGATCCGCGCGGCATACTTCGAATGCTCAATCCGCGTCAGTGGAGCGAGCGCACGGTGATCGCACTCGTGATGCAGCATCTGGACAACTCGATCACCACGTTCACCAAACGGGGCAAGCTGGGCCGACGCCGCTATGTCAGCAAGCAGGGGCACGGCGAGCCGAACCCGACGTGGATTCCGGCCGGCAACGAAGTCACCCGTCGCATCGCCGCCAAGATCGACGGGGTGGCCGGCGGCACCTGGGGCGAGCTGTTCAACATTCCACTGACCGCGCACTTCCTCGGCGGCGCGGTGATCGGCGACAGCGCCGAACACGGCGTGATCGACCCGTATCACCGGGTGTACGGCTACCCGACAATGTCCGTCGTAGACGGTGCGGCGATCTCGGCGAACCTCGGCGTCAACCCCTCGCTGTCGATATCAGCGCAGGCCGAGCGGGCCGCCTCGCTGTGGCCGAACAAGGGTGAAAACGATCTGCGGCCGCGCCAGGGTGAGCCCTACCGCCGACTCGATCCGATCGCGCCGACCCACCCGGTGGTGCCGGCCTCAGCGCCCGGGGCGCTGCACTGGTTGCCGATCGAGCCGATCAGCTCGGCGGGCTGACCGGGCCCCTTAGCGGCGCCGGTGTAGCGGTTCGCGTCCGGGTGGCTGCTGCGGCTGCGGCAGCAGCGGCTCGCGCTTTTTCAACGTGATCGTCGTCGGCGCGCTGGTGCTGAGCTCGAGATCCTCGCCGTCGTGCCGGATGGTCAGTTCACCTTCGGGCCCGTCGCGCAGCGTGTAGGTCACCTCGTCGTGGACGACGTCCACCGTCAGCCGGAAGTCGCGCCAGCGCAACCGAAACCGCAGTCGCGAGATGCCGTCGGGCAGATACGGGTTCAGGGACAGGAGTCCCTCGTCGTCGCGCAGGCCGCCGAAGCCTGCGACCAGCGCGGTCCACGCCCCGGCCAGCGACGCCATGTGTAACCCGTCGCGGGTGTTGTGGTGCAGGTCGCGCAGGTCGACCAGAGCCGCCTCATAGGTGTAGTCGTGCGCCAGCTCCAAATGCCCGACGTTGGCGCACATCACCGCCTGGGCGCAGGCCGACAGCGACGAGTCGCGCACCGTGCGCCGCTCGTAGTAGTCGACGTTGCGCGCCTTCTGTTCGTCGGTGAATTTGTGGCTTTGCCAGTACATGGCCAACACCAGATCGGTTTGCTTGATCACCTGGGCGGAATAGAGCAACGCGTACGGCTCGTGCAGCAGCAACGGGTATTTCGTCTTCTCGGTGAAGTCCCACTCGGCATAGGTGGTGAAGCCTTCGGACTGCGGATGCACGCCGAGCTCTTCGTCGAAGGGAATGTGGGCGGCGTCAGCGGCATCTCGCCACGCGGCGGTCTCGTCGCTGCTCACGCCCATATCCCGGGCGGTCTCGGAGTTGCGGGTGCACGCATCGGCCGCCACCCGCAGGTTGTGGGCCGCCATCATGTTGGTGAACACGTTGTCCCGCACGATCGCGGTGTATTCATCGGGACCGGTGACCCCGTCCAGGTGCCATACGCCGTGGCGGTCGTGGTGGCCCAGCGAATGCCACAGTCGTGCCGTTTCGACGAGCACCTCCAGCCCGCAGTCCTTCTCCAGCGACTCGTCGCCGGTGACCACGCGATAGCGCTCGAAAGCCATGGCGATGTCGGCGTTGATGTGCCAAGCAGCGGTGCCGGCGGGCCAGTAGGCCGAACATTCCTGGCCGCGAATCGTACGCCAGGGATAGCTGGCGCCCTTCAGGTCCAGCTGCGCTGCGCGCTCCTTGGCTAAATCCAAAGTTGAAGCGCGCCAACGCAATGCATCGGCGGCTGCGTGCGGCAACGTATAAGTCAGCACCGGAAGGACGAATCCCTCAGTGTCCCAGAAGATGTGGCCGTCGTACCCGGTGCCGGTGAGCCCCTTGCTGGCAATGCCGCGCCGTTCGGCTCGTGCACTCGCCTGCAGCAGGTGGAAGAGCCCGAACCGCACCGCCTGCTGGCACACCGGGTCGCCTTCGACCTCGACATCGGCGCTGTCCCAGTAGTCATCGAGAATCTTGCGCTGCGCGTCCACCAGGCCCTGCCAGCCGCTGTAGCGGGCGCTGTGCAACGCCGCGGCGGCCTGGTCGCGAAGTGCGGGACGGGAACGCTGGCTCGACCAGCCGTATGCCAGGTATTTCACGATGCGCAGCTGCTGACCCGGCCGCAGCCCGCAGATCACGGTCGTACGGGCCAGGTCGTCGCCTGCGTCGTTGGTGATCTCGACGCGACCTTCGACCTCGATTTCGTGATCCATCGCCGCGGCCATCATCAGCGCACTGGCGCGCGTCCGGTGCATCAGCAGCGCACCGCATTCGGTGTCCTCGTGCTGGACGGCCTCCAACGGTTTGTCGAGGATGGCTGACACCCTCGGATCGCCCGATGTCACGGGCTGGTCCTCGTTGGCGACAAGCTCGGATTGCACTGTGACACGGACGAATTCGTCGACTGCCTCGACCACATACTCGATGGCGACAACACTGCGCTGTGCCAGCGACACCAGCCGGGTCGAGGTCACCATGACCTGCTTGCCGACCGGTGACTCCCAGTGCGCGTATCGCTTCAGCGTGCCGGCCCGCAGGTCGAGCACCCGCTCGTGGCTCAACAGCTTGCCGTAACGAACGTCGAACGGCTCGTCGTCGACCAGCAGGCGCAGGATCTTGCCATTGGTGACGTCGACGACGGTCTGCCCGGCCTCCGGGTAGCCATAGCCCGCTTCGGCGTAGGGCAGCGGCCGGACTTCGTAGAACGAATTCAGATACGTGCCGGGCAGGCCGTGCGGCTCGCCTTCGTCCAAGTTGCCGCGAATTCCGATGTGCCCGTTGGACAGCGCGAACAGCGACTCCGATTGAGCCAAAATATTGAGATCCAGCCGGGTTTCGCGGACCTGCCATGGTTCGACGGGGAAGGTGTCATCCGAGATCATGTTTGCGTCCTAAAGCAGTTCGGCGAGATCGGTCACGACAACGTCGGCGCCGTGTTGGCGCAGCGCCTCGGCCTGGCCCACCCGGTCCACGCCGACGACGTACCCGAAGTGGCCGGCGTGCCCTGCCTCCACTCCGGAGAGCGCGTCTTCGAACACTGCGGCCGCGGCCGCTTCGACTCCCAGCAGCTGGGCCGCCCGCAAGAAGGAGTCTGGCGCGGGCTTGCCGGCGATGTGTTCCTCGCGCAGCGTCACACCGTCGACCCGCTGCTGGATGAACTTTTCCAGCCCGGTGATCTCCAACACCTGGCGGGTGTTGGCGCTGGAAGACACCACCGCCGTAGCGAGACCCGCGGCGGCCACCTTTTCCAGGTAGCGGCGCGAGCCGTCGAATACCTTGACGCCGTCGTTCTGCAACGTCTCCTGGAAGGCGTCATTTTTCCGGGTGCCCAAGCCGTAGACGGTGTCTTTGTCGCCCGAGTCGTCGGGGTCGCCGTCGGGCAGGTGGATCCCGCGGCTGGCCAGAAACGACCGGACACCGTCTTCACGTTTCTTGCCGTCGACGTATTTCAGGTAGTCGTCGACCGGATCGAACGGGACGAACGGCTCGCGGGTCTGTTCGGCATGTTGCTGCAGGAACGCGTCGAACATGACCTTCCATGCCTTGGTGTGGACACTCGCGGTGTCGGTCAGGACACCGTCGAGATCGAACAGGCAGGCGTGCACGGCGTCCGGTAGACCCAGCAAGGCGGGCCTCCCTTCTAGGATGACTTTGGTCAGGGGTGATTTCGGCCGCGGCCAATTACCACCTCACCATGCCCGATGCTGGTTCGCCACACGTTCCGGCTGACCGACTGTTTTCCGGCTGTTCGGCTGCCGGATCTTGCGTCGAACGGTCAGGTCGGGGGTACGCCGGTGAACGCGCCTTCGGCCAGCCGCAGCCAGGCTTCGCGGAATCGATCGGCATCGAGTTTGCCGGGATTTCGCCGGATCAGCAGCTGCACGATCGGCAGATATGCGAGCGCGGCCACCAACACGGTGCTGGTCGCCTCGGGATCTTCGACCTGCGAGACGCCGGCATCCTTGGCGGCTCTCAGCGCCCGCGCGGTCCGCTGGTACGCGTTGGCTGCGACCGCCGACCACAGCTCGTCAATCATGTCCTCAAGCGCCTCGGGCTCGCGGAACATCACCCGGAGCAATTGGGAGTTGTTGTCGATGTTGGCCCAGATCTGCTCGGCGCCTTGGCGTAACGCCGACGTCGCGTCAGAAGCCCGGGTCCGGTCGTACTCGTCCCGCATGGCGTCTATCTGCTCCACGTGGCGCCGCGTCGCCTCCTGCAGTAACGCTTTCTTGGACGGGAAATGTTTGTAGAGCGCACCGGAACCCGGTGACAGGCCGCACGCCTCCTGGATGTCGGCCACCGATGTGGCGGAGTACCCCTGGCGCGCGAACAACGTGAGCGCCGCGTCCAGCAGACGGTCGCGGGTGCTGGCATCAGGGGAGGTCACGGCAGGACCGTACCCTGCCCCCGTGAGTGAGTAATCTCTCACCTGCCGTCAGCCGGCGGCGGTGTCGACCGCCTGTAACGGCGCTCCGCTGATCACCCGGCTGCGTTGGCCATGTACGTCGACGGGCACGTCGCCCTGCACGGTGACACGGTGCATGAGCCGATACTGGTCGTCGTAGTCGTCGATTGCCCGGTGCTGGGTCGCGCGGTTGTCCCAGATGGCGACGTCTCCGAGTGCCCAGTTCCATCGAACAGTGTTCTCCGGCATGGTGATTCGTCGTTGTAGCAACTCGAGGAGGGTTTGCGACTCGTAATTGTCCATCCCGACGAAGGAGCGAACGAAATCCCCGGCCACCAGGGTGCGTTCACCGGTCTCGGGATGCACCCGTACGACGGGATGCTCGGTGCGAAAGTCGATCTTCTCGAACCGGGCCCGGTGCGATTTCTGGTTGTCGGTCTGCGCCTCGGGCGGCGCGATGTAGTCGTAACGATTGCTGTGCAGCGCCCAGAGGTTTTCGGTGAGGTGTTTGAGCGGCTCGGGCAGCGCCTGATACGCCGTCGCGGTGGAGGCCCACAGCGTCGATCCGCCATAGCTCGGCAGGGTCACTGCGCGCAGGATCGACGCCGCCGGGTAGTTCGCGACGAACGTGACATCGGTGTGCCAGCGGTTGGCCTTGCCGTAGTCGGAGTTGATCGGCGTGATGATCGGCAGGTTCTCCTGCTGCACCGCGGGGTGGGCGATGGGCGTCCCGAAGCGGGCGGCGAAGGCATGCTGTTGCGCGTCGTCGAGGTGGTTCTGGTCGCGGAAGAAGATCACTTTGTGGCGCAATAGCGCATTTCGGATCTGCTCGACGGTGTCGGTGTGCAGATCGCCGGCCAGTTGGACGCCGTCGATGCGGGCGCCGATGCGGCTGCCCAACTTGGTCACGGTCAATGTCGATGTCGACGGAGCCGTCATGGTGATGTCCTCTCAACCTCACTGTAGTCACTCGACTACAGTCGTATGAACGTGAGTGTAGACATACGACTACACTCACGTCAAGCGACGGGCACGAGAGGGTGCGCCTCTAGACTGTGCCGGTGGAGTCAGCATCGCCCCGTCCCGTGCTGGTCGTCGATTTCGGCGCGCAATACGCCCAATTGATCGCCCGCAGGGTGCGTGAGGCGCGGGTGTTCTCCGAAGTGATCCCGCATACCGCGTCGGTCGACGAGATCAAGGCCCGCGATCCGCAGGCGGTGGTGTTGTCCGGCGGCCCGGCCAGCGTGTACACCGAGGGCGCACCTCAACTCGACCCGGCGTTGTTCGACCTTGGCGTGCCGGTGTTCGGCATCTGCTACGGATTTCAGGCGATGGCCCAGGCGCTCGGCGGTACCGTCGCGCACACCGGCACCAGCGAATACGGCCGAACCGAGCTGAAAGTCGTTGGGGGTGAGCTGCATTCGGATCTCCCCGACACCCAGCCGGTCTGGATGAGTCACGGTGACGCCGTCACCTCGGCGCCGGACGGGTTCGAGGTGGTGGCCACCAGCGCGGGTTCCCCGGTGGCCGCTTTCGAGAATCGGTCGCGGCGACTGGCCGGCGTGCAGTACCACCCCGAGGTCCTGCACACGCCGCATGGGCAGCAGGTGCTCACCCGGTTCCTGCTCGAGTTCGCCGGCATCGCCGCGGATTGGACGCCGGCCGGCATCGCCGAGGCATTGATCGAACAGGTCCGCAATCAGGTCGGTGACGGCCACGCGATCTGTGGGCTGTCCGGCGGGGTGGATTCGGCGGTGGCCGCCGCGCTGGTGCAACGCGCCATCGGGGACCGGTTGA
>DATAZN010000311.1:0-4479 GCA_036272035.1 Mycobacterium sp.
CTGCCAGCGCCGATGATACTACCCACACGGGTGGAAAAGTAGGACACCGCCGAACACACACAACAAGCCCCGTGCCCCCCAAAACCCTTGGGGGGCACGGGCATTTCCACATCAAGGCAACCAACACGATGGCATCCAGCCAGCCCGGCCGCTCAGCCGCCCGCCGCGCGGCCCCAAAGCCCAGCAAACGCCCGTCGGGAAATCCGCCATTGTTGCATTCCGGTCTCACAGGTCGCGGTAGCGCAACGCTGCGGTTGCAAACAGTTATCTGATCGTGTTGTAAATGTGACAAAAGTACCCTAACGTTATCAAAGTGAAATCTGTGCTCTATGTGCATGGAGTGCTGACGGAGGGGAGATCAATCATGACTGCGACGAAGAGGGCCGGCTTTCTGCGCCGGCCACTGTCAGGGGGACGGACGAGGCTTGAGACCGGGCGGTCGCCATGGGACACCGCGGAACTCGTGGTGACGTCGGTTCTGCGACCGGTCATCGTTACGGCGGGTGTTTGTGCCGCTGCCCTCGCATCGATCCCTGCTGCGCATGCGGATTCGGTTGGCGACGCAATGGCCCCGGTTCTCAACGGAGTGGGTATCGGCAACAACGGTCCGGTCAGCGGCGCAATCGCACAGATGGGACAGTCCATCTGTCCCATGCTGGTGAAACCCGGTGGCAGCCTGGCCAGCAATGCAGCTCAAATCAGCGGTCACGGAGGTCTGGCCCCACCCGTGGCCGGCTTCCTGGCCAGCATGGCCATCCAGGCGGAATGCCCAGGATTCATGACATCGGTCGCCAACGGCAACATGCCGTTTCCCATCCCCGGCGCCGGCGGGCCGGGGTTGCCGCTCGGCCTACCTGGGGCGCCCGCGCCGGCTCCGCAGCCGCTACTGCCTGGGCTCAACCTTGGCGGTGGGCAGCCGGCGCCTTTCCCAGGTTTCTAGCCCGCCTCGTCGATGGTCAGTCGAACAGCGGCAATGTCGCCGAGGTGTGTCTCGTCTCCAATGCGAGCAGCGACCGTTTCCGATCGAGACCACCGCCGTACCCGGTGAGGCTCCCGCTGGCACCGATGACCCGGTGGCACGGAACAATGATGGCGATCGGGTTGTGGCCGTTGGCCAAGCCGACGACACGAGCGGCACCCGGAGCGCCGATCTGTTCGGCGATCTCACCATACGACCGGGTCTCACCGAACGGGATCGTCAGCAGCGCCTGCCAGACTCGCCGCTGAAACTCGGTGCCCCGCAGATCGAACTCGAGGTCGAAGGTGGTGAGCTCGCCAGCAAAATACGCGTTCAGTTGGTCCACTGCGTCGTTGAACGCCTTGGGATTTGGAGACCAGCCATTGCGACTCGGTTCGTAGGTCTGATCGACCATTCGCACATTGGTGAGCGCTTGGTCGTGGCCGGCCAGCGTCAACAATCCGATCGGGCTGTCAATCGTGCGGTAGTAGGTCATGCGATCTCCTCTGCTGGCCAATGATTCACCGGATGCTCCAGCGTCGTCCACAGATATTGGGTGGCGTAGGAACGCCAGGGTCGCCAACGGCGGCTCAACGCGCTTAATTCGCGGTGGTCGCTCGGCAAGCCCAACTGCTCAGCGGCCAAACGCAATCCGAGATCGCTGGCCGGAAATGCATCAGGGTCGCCCAGGCCGCGCATCGCGATCACCTCTGCGGTCCACGGTCCGATTCCGGGCACCGCCAGCAGTTGACGACGGGCCTCGTCCCAATCGCAGCCGGCGTTGAGTACGACTCTGCCATCGGCAAGCGCGGCGACGAGGCCGGTGACGGTCCGCCGGCGCGAGTTCGGAACGGCCAGGTGGGCCGGATCGATGTCACTGAGTTGCTCGACCGACGGAAACGTACGCGTCAGTGCGCCGTTGGCGTCGTCGACCGGATCGCCGTACGCGATGACCAATCGGCTGGCATGGGTCCGCGCGGCTTTGATCGATACCTGTTGGCCCAGCACCGCTCGCACTGCCAGCTCGGCCTCGTCCACGGTGCGCGGTATGCGCTGGCCAGGTGCCTTGGCGACCACCGGGGCCAGGGCGGCATCGGAACCCAACACGTCGATCACGGCGTCCGGGTCGGCGTCGAGGTCGAGAAGTCGTCGGCAACGCGAGATCGCGGTCGTCAGGTCGCGAAAGTCGTCGAGCTCAAGCATGCACCGGACATGATCGGGTGCCGGTGTCAGGCTGGCGATTCCGTTGCCGAACGGTAGCCGCAGGGTCCGCCGATAGGCGCCGTCACGAACCTCTTCGCAGCCGGGGACCACGCTGGCGGCAAGGTGGCCAAACACTCCTTCGTACGCGAACGGAACCCGCACCGGCAAACGCAGCGATACCGTCCCGGCTGAGCGCACATCCGTTGCGCCACGGCCTAACCGAGCGGCCGCGCGCTTACGCAATTGGGTCGGAGTGCTGTCGCACACCAGGCGCAGCGTGTCGTTGAATTGGCGGATGCTGGAAAATCCTGCGGCAAAAGCGATGTCGCCGAAGGGCAAACCCGTCGTCTCGATCAGTACCCGCGCGGTCTGGGTGCGCTGCGCGCGGGCCAGGGCAAGCGGGCCGGCGCCGGTTTCTGCCTGCAGCAATCGCTGAAGCTGTCGGGTGGTGTAGCCGAGGTGGGCGGCCAGGCCCCCGACACCCTCGCGGTCCACGGTGCCGTCGGCGATCAGGCGCATGGCCCGCGCGACGAGGTCGTCGCGAACGTTCCATTCCGGCGAGCCCGGCGATGCGTCCGGACGGCAGCGCTTACACGCGCGAAAGCCAGCGCGTTGCGCGGCCGCCGCAGTTGGAAAGAACCGCACGTTACGGGCGAACGGTGGCCGGACCGGACAGCTGGGGCGGCAATATATCCCGGTGGTCCGCACAGCGGTGACGAACCAGCCGTCGAAACGAGCGTCCTTGGATTGGACAGCTCGGTAGCAGCGGTCGAAGTCTTCGTGCACGGTTCGACAATTACACCGGGCCTCTGACATTTCTAGCGAGAAAGCGACATCGTGGTGCTCGACCCGGCCGCCTGGAGCTGCTCTGCGGGGTCAGTCCAGGGTCGGCGGTGGTGGCTCAGGCGCTACGCCGCCGCCCGCCGGCCAAGGACGTCCAAAGGCGGCAAAGTGCTCAGGCGTGGGCGACGAGCTCCGGCTAGCCGGGCAGTAACTCGTCGTCGGGTGATCTGTCCCAGGCGATTTCGGTCAAATCGGTGAACGCGACGACGGCCAGTTTCTCCTCGTCGCGGATCAGTACCGAGTCGCTGAGTAACGCCGGCATGGTCCAACCGTCGGCATGGAGCAGTCGGATGACCGAATTGGCGTGCTCGCGCAGGACCGCGACAACACCGGAATCCGCTGGGGCAACACATGCCACCAGGGACTCCGCATTCATCGTGGTCAGGTCTTCGCGGGAGTATCCGACCATCGCGGCGAATGCCTGGTTAGCGAAGGCGATTTCGCCGGCGTCATCGACGGCAAGGATGGGGACGGGTAGACGGTCGAGGGCGAGCAGGGCCGGGAAGTCGCGCAGGAACTCGATTGCGGACTCGTCGCGCGGGCGCCCATGGCGTTTGTCACTGACTGAGGACGCCGATTCAGAGCCCATACTCGGTTTCCTTTCGTGGTCCAGGAAAACGCGCCCCCGACTGCTGACTGCCGACGTCGTTAGACCAGGCACAAACCTAGGTGAGAGAGTACTTACTTACTACTCAGGTTGCAATCGAGTACCGCCACTTCCGCAGTAAGGGTGATGTTTTGCGGGCCGCGCTGCGCCATGGTCTGGATCGGATGCGGACGTCGCCGGCGTGGCGACATGCGACCACGCCGGCCGAACGGTTGGACGCTCTCGCGAGCGTCGCCGCGGCGGCACAGCAAACGATCACCCACAACGCGGACCTCGTGCGATTGATGCTTCTTGAGCCGGATGCCGCGCCGGACATGGTCGATGAATTGTGGGTACGCAACCTCGCGTTAGCGCACCAGATCATGGGGCAGGCGTTGCGGGCCGGCGCCGACGACGCCGGAACCGAGATCGGCGACCCCCAAGCGATCACCGGTCATGGAAGTTCTACTCGGTCGCCCGCCCGGTGGCATGGACCCGGTCGGTTCCGGGACGCCTGGCTTCGGCTCAACCGGGCCGTGTTCACTCACGGCCTTCCCGACTAGATCAGCGTCGCCAATTGCGTCGGTTGGTCGTGGCCGCGCAGCGTGACGGTCTCACCCAACGACCAGTGCGTCCGTTCGTCATCACTCGCGGCGTTGATGGTGTCCGAGGATGCCAACAGTCGGCTCGGCGCATTCTTGGCCAACTCGCACAGCCGGGCCGCTTCGTTGACCGGTTCGCCGATGACCGTGTATTCGAAGCGCTCCTTCGCGCCGACATTTCCGGCGACGGCGTTGCCGGCCGTGACCCCGATGCCGGCCTTGCACTCGGGCACCTCGCTGTCGAGACGACGGGCGATGGCCCGCGCGGCACCGAGGGCCTGGTCTTC
>DATAZN010000312.1:0-7045 GCA_036272035.1 Mycobacterium sp.
GTATCGATGAGGAGATGAGATGGTGTTCGCTGCACGCGTTGCAGAGGTGGTGATCGCCTCTCCCGACGACACCGATAGATTCCGCCCCGCCATTGGTCGGGCTCTGAATTGGTGGAACGCTGCGAGTGGGCAGCGACACGAGATCGTGCTCATGCCCTCAGGTGGCCAACGCCGCACCGCTGGGGCTGAGCGGCTCAATCCTTCCGCGGAATCTGCCCAGATCGTGGACCGGGGCGACGTGTTCATCGCCGTCTTCGACCCGGCGCGGCGCGATGTCGTTCAAGTGATGGGCGACGTCGATCGCGCACAACGCGCCGGAAAGTTGGTACTCGCCTGGCTCCTCGCCGAGTCACCTTCCTCTCATGCCCTCAGCGCAGATGACCAGGACTGGCTTGACGACGTCGCGCATCGGCTGAACAAGGCGGGGGTCATTCCCCGCTACCTTGGTCAGGGCGATGCTCAGTTCGAGAGCCGGATACAAACTGCCATTACCGCTGATCTGACGCACCGCAATCTCGGCAAGCTGGCCAGTGAGTTCGAAAAAGCCTCCCCGGTGCGCCGATTGAGGATTTACCGAACTCCAGTGGCGTTGCTCGGGCCGCAGATCTGGGCCGTGACGGTGGTGAATCACAGCGCGTCTTTGGTCGTCGGATTGCAGGTCTCGGTAGCCGCCGTCGACTCCGAGGGACGCGCTAGGCCCGGCGGTGCCAAACGCTCCAGGCAAGCGATCGCCGACGTCATCGCCAAGCTGAGGGCTGGCCCGTGGCCGGACGGGCATCACCCGCTCTGCGACCCACGTGGGGTGTTACCCGCTCAGCAGCCGATCTTTCTCGGCAGCCGGATGGATCTGCTCGCTGCCCACAATGTCCTGGACTTCCCGCGCTGGCTACGGCCAAACCAACACGCTTCCGCCCTTTATTCGTTGGAACCTAACGCTTCTCCCACCGTGCGGATCAAGTTTGAAGAAGAGGCTGGCGAGGTGTGGTCCAGAGCGAACGACGCCGAGCCCGAGAGGGTTTCGTCAACATCACGAAGCTCCGGCGAGCTCCGCGGTAGCGCTAGCGCCGGCGAGTAGAGCGACGGAAAGGCTCGCGTCGTGTCATCAGATACCGTTAAGCCCACCAACATCCCGCCCTACCAGGTGGTCGGTGATTGGGCAGATCTGTCCGCTGTCCCAGGTGCCGGGTCTTGTTGGGTGCACAACGCTGTCGTCGCTACCGACGGAGGGGAGATCATCGGTTTCCACGCCGGGCTACTCGTCGCGTTCGACACCGCAGGCCGTCTGCTCCGCGTGGTCGACACAGAGCTCACCGAAGGTCACGGCATCACTCTCGTGCGTGAGGGTGATGAAGAGTTCCTCTGGGTCAGCGACCCCGGGTTCGTGTTCAGCTGCGGCGCCGACGACGGCGACCCCAACTGGGCCCCGATGTTCGGCAAGGGAGTCCACTGCCAGACCCGGGCGCCCCGAGTGGTGAAGATGGCCCTGGACGGACAGATCCGCTCCGAGTTGCCTGTCCCCCAACAGGATCCGGCTATCCCGGCCGGTCCGATGGGACCGTACTGTCCGTGCGGCTGCGCAGTGGACGAGGAGCGGTTCGGTGGATCGGGCGACATCTGGGTGGCGGACGGATACGGGTCAGGTGTCGTGCACCGCTTCGACAAGCAAGGAAACCATCGGTCGACATTGACTGGCGAGGAAGTCGGCCAACGACTCGCGTGCCCGCACGCAATTTTCATCGATCGCCGTAAAACACTCCCGGAGCTCTACATTGCCGACCGAGTCAACACCCGAGTACTCGTATACGATCTCGACGGCCGCTATCTGCGGGTCTTCGGTGAGCATTTCCTCAACAGCCCCAGCGATTTTGCCCAGTGGGGCGACCTGCTGGTCGTCGCCGAGCTATATGGGCGAGTGGCCGTACTCGATCCCGAGGACGATCTACTCGGGTACATCGGCGACGACCCCACCGCAGCCCAGGGGTGGCCGACCCGGCCGGGATGGCCCAATACGCTTACCGGCGACGGGCGTACAGAGATTCCCCACCTGCCCCGCAGCGATCGGTTCAATTCCCCGCACTCTGTCACAACGGACGCCGACGGAAACCTTTACGTGTCTGAATGGTTGCTGGGCGGGCGATACACCAAGCTCACCGTCTAGCCCTGAGTGTTCGCCTCGGGCTAGGCCCGTTCGACGACCAAGGCCGACCCCATCCCTCCCCCGGCGCACATCGCCACCACCCCGATGCGCGAATCACGCCGTGCGAGTTCATGAACCAGCGACACCACCATCCGTGCGCCAGTCGCCGCGATGGGGTGACCAAGACTGATACCGCTACCGTTCACGTTCACGATTGACTCGTCCAATCCGAGGTCGCGCGTGCACGCCACGGCCATCGTGGCGAACGCTTCGTTGATCTCGAAAAGGTCCACGTCGTCCAGTGTGAGACCACTGCGCTTGAGCGCCAACGGGATTGCGGTCACCGGAGCCATTCCGGTGTGCTCCACCTCCACCCCGACAGATGCCCAACCCCGGATACGTGCCAGCGGTGTCAGGCCGCGACTGGTTGCGAAGTCAGAGCTGCCGATGACCAGCGCGGCGGCGGCATCGTTGATGCCCGCGGAGTTTCCTGCGGTGACAACGGCATCGGGTATTTCCGGGTGCAGGACCTTCAGCCCGGCGAGCGTTTCGGGGGTGGTGTCCCGCGGATGCTCGTCGGTGCCAAATATGATTTGGCCTTGATTGACGGGGACGGCGACGATCTCGTCGTCGAAGTACCCCTTCGCAATCGCGTTGAGCGCTCGCTGCTGTGAGCGAGCGGACCAGGCGTCGGCCTGCTCGCGGGTGACATGGTGTAGCCGGGCTGTGTTCTCGCCGATGGTGACAGACATATCGAAGGCAGGAATGCCGGGGGCATCCGGATGGCTCTGCGGCGACCACGGGGTTGGTTCCTGTGCACCGGGTACCACCTTGGTCATCCGTGGCATGGTGCTTGCACTTTCCGTTCCGCCGGCCACGATCACGTCTGCCATGCCGGCCATGATGGTGGCGGTCGCCAACTGCACGGCGGTAGCGCCGGAGGCGCAGTGCCGGTTGATCGCTACCCCGGGCACGTTGGTCATCCTGAGGCGCACTGCGATGTTGCGGCCGATCACCCCGCCGCCCTGCAGGGACTCCGCGAGAAACAGGTCGTCGAGGTCAGCGACGGGGATATGTGACCGTTCGACTGCTGCACCGACGGCGATCTCCGCGAGTTGGTAGGCATCGACAGAATTCAGAGATCCCTTGCGGGCCCTCCCGATTGGCGTTCGGACGGCGGATAGAATGAAGGCGTCAGGCATCGTTTTCGCTTCCGTTGCAGGTGTGGCGTAACAGGTCGGCGAGGAGTTCGCGGCGTAGAACTTTTCCGGTGGCGGTTTGCGGCAGCGCGTCGCGGATTGCGATCAGCGTCGGCGTCTTCGAGCCACGCAGCCGGCTTCGCACCCATTGGCGTAGCTCGTCGGCATGGGCGATGCGGCCGGGTCTCAGTACCACAGCTGCGGCGATCTCTTGGCCCCAGTGCTCGTCGGGCACTCCTAACACAGCGGCCTCGACGACCGCGGAGTGTTCTAGAAGGACATCCTCGATCTCGGCAGGCGCGATGTTCTCGCCGCCGCGGATGATGGTGTCGTCGGACCGCCCTTCCACGAACAGGTAGCCGTCCTCGTCGACCCATCCACGATCGCGGGTGGCAAACCATCCGCTCCCATCGAGAACACTTCCCGCGCCGCGGTATTCGCCTGACACCTGGTCGCCGCGTACATAGATGTCGCCAGCGGTGCCGGTCGGCAACGGCCCACCCGGTCCGCGGATTTCGACCTCAATGCCAGGAAGGAGCCGACCGGCCGAGCCGAGTCTGGCGCGTGCGACCGAATCGCCCTGCAGCGCAGCACGGTGGTCGTCGGGGCCGAGGACAGCGATGGTGGAGCTGGTCTCCGTCAGGCCGTAGGCGTTGACGAAGTCGACTCTGGGGAACAGCCGAATCGCGCGCTCCAGCACGGGAATAGGCATCTTGGCCCCGCCGTAGGCCAGATACTTCAAGGCGGGTACGTCCGCGTCGGTCGCCTCATCAAGATGTTCGGTGATCTTGGCGAGCATGGTGGGAACAAGGAGGGCGTGGCTGACGGCTTCGGCGCGCACGCAGTCGAGCCATCCTTGCGCGGTGAAGGTCTCGAGATAAACCACTCGCCGGCCGGCGCAGATGTTGCTGAGCAGATTCGAGACGCCCGCGATGTGGTAGGGCGGGACGCTCACGATGACGGCTTCGTGTTCACCGGCCGCACCAAAGTCGATGCTGCCCAGCAAGTAGGACGTCAGGTGGCGGTGGCGCAGCACAGCCGCTTTTGGCTCGGACGTGGTGCCGCTGGTGTACAGCAGCACCACGACTGCTTCGGGATCGTCCGACCACGGCGACGGATTGCCGGACCGCTCGGCACAGGCCGCCCTCCACTGCGTCACGGTAACGGCGTGGGCTGTCGTCGGCAGCTGCAGATCGGAGATGACGAGTGCGTTCGGATGACGGGAAAGCAGCCCTCCCAGCGCGTCACGGCTGAGGCGGTAGTTCAGCGGAACCAGCGGGATGCCTGCCCATGCGGCGGCGAACAGTGCCACCGCGAAGTCATCGGCGTTGACGCCCACATAGACGAGTTCCTCAGCGCCACGCTCCACCAGCACCCCAGCCCCACATTGAGCACGGTCGAGAAGTGCACGGTAAGTCACTCCCACCGGGGCGGCGTCGGCCGGCTGCAGGCGCCCGATGCCGACCCGGCCGGGCATACCCGTGGCCGCCATTTCCAGCAGTGTCAGAACATTCACCGACCGCGTCCCTCAGTCCGACGCCGGTAGTGCATTGGGCGCCTTGAGTGTGAGCTGCCGTCCGTCGGCGCTGAGCACGCCCGGCCCTGCCTTGGTGCACAACACTTCTAGCCCGGTGTCGGTGTCGACATAGCGCTTACCGAGGACAGTGTCGTTCTCGGTGGTTGACGCGCCCGCCTCCGCCGCCGCCCGGTTCGCCGTCATCAGTTGACCACCGCACGACAGCTCGATCGGCGCGGCGGGAGATCGTACGACGATGATCTCCGTATCACTTACCGTGCTGCGCAGTCGCTTTCCCGGCGTGAGGTCGGTCATCAATCACCTTTCGAGCCGCGCATGGACGTTCACGCCCAGAAGTTGTACACGGTGCGGGCGTTCAGCTCGACGATCTTGCGTGCTTCGTCGTCCGGCACGTCGACTAGGTGTTCGGCGAGCAGCTTGCGGGTGTGCGGCCAGTTGGAATCCGAATGCGGGTAGTCGCTTTCGAACATGATGTTGTCCACACCAATGCGGTGGCGCTGCTCGAGCCCGGATTGGTCGGAGATGAAGCACCCGTAGATGTGCTCGCGGAACAGCTCCGAGGGCAGCTTGTCGGCGTTGACGTTGCACCAGTACTTGTGCCGGCCCCAGGAGTAGTCGATGCGTTCCAGCAAGTACGGCATCCAGCCGATGCCGCCCTCGGACAGGGCGACTTTGAGGTTGGGGAACTTGTAGAACACGTCGGACATCAGCAGGTCGACGGTGGCCATCATCGAGTTCAACCCGTACAACGCGATGCTGATGAACATGTCGCCGTCCGGCGCGAGTCCCTGCGGCATGCCGCCGGAGCCGAAGTGCATGGACAGCGGCAGCCCGGCTTCCTCGCAGACGCGCAGGATCGGATCCCAATGGTCGGTGTGATACGACGGTAGGCCGAGCTTGTGCGGCGCCTCGATGAACGAAACCGACTTCGCGCCCTTCGCGGCGGTGCGCTCGATCTCGGCCACCGACGCGTCGATGTCCCAGAACGGCACCATCATCAACGGGATCTGGCGCTCGGGGGCATAGGCACACCACTCGTCGAGGATGAAGTCGTTGTAGGCGCTGATGCAGAGCTTGGCGAAGTCCTTGTCCTTGGCCTTGTGAAATGTGCTGCCGGCGAATCCGCCGAAGTTGGGGAAGCACAGCTGCGCCCACACGCCCTCGATGTCCATGTCCTTGATGCGGTCGGCGATTTCATGACACCCGGGCAGCATGTCGTCATAGCTGCGTGGGTCCATTCCGAAGTCGCGGGGATGCTTGCCCGCCACGGCATTGAGCGCGAAGTTGCCGGATTGCTTGCCTTCGTAAAGCCAGGTGTCGTTGCCGTCGGGCAGCTTGACGATGCGCGGAGCCACCTCGGCGTACTTGGCGGGCAGCCGGTCCAGCCACACTCGTGGGTGCTCGATGACGTGGTCGTCGACGGAGATGATCTTGGCGTCGTCGGGCAGCATACGAACTCCTCCTGGCACAGACGGCTAAACGCGGTCTCACGTCAGTCGTAGAATGTCTTCCCTCAGAGTAGAACGATAAGTTCGAATTCTGCAATCTTCGTGTTCATTAGCATGCCGCATCGAGCACTGCGATCAGCCCGCAAGTAGTCGCAAGGCCTGCTTAGGACAGGCCATCACTGCGTCAACGACGGCCGACTCCATGTCGGGCGTCGGCTCTGGAACCAGGATGTCGACGACGTCGTCATCGATCAGATCGAACACCCCGGGTGCCGCTAGCACGCATAATCCATTAGCTTCACAGAGATCAGGCTCGACTGTCACTCTCATAAGTCGAGTAGACCATCACATTCTTTTCGCGACAACCTAGGTCTCTTCTACCGCATGCTTTAAGTTACGTTATGACACGCTACCGCGTGTCGACGGATTCGTCGGGCGGCTGGGCCGGTGGTGATCCGCCGATGAGAGGAGCCGGATGAGTGTGCACAACGTTCAGGTGATCACCGGGGGTGCGGGCGGTATGGGGCTGGCCTGCGCCCGTGGCCTGGCCGATCGTGGCCGTCTGCTGCTCGTGGACGTGCGTGAGGATCTACTCGACCAGGCGCGCAAGGCCCTGAGCGGACACGGGGCTGACGTCGAAACGCTGCGCTGCAACGTGACCTCCCCCGCCGACGTCGCCGCGGTCGCCGATCGGGTACGCGAGCTCGGGCGTCTGCGCTGCCTC
>DATAZN010000313.1:0-11491 GCA_036272035.1 Mycobacterium sp.
TACTTCAAGGTGTTCAACAAAGGCATCTCGCAGTTCTCGAGGCTGTACCGGCTGCTGTTGGTGCGCAACCGGGAGCTGTCGCGGAAACTGGACCCCGACTTCGACTTCGGTTGCAAGCGGCCCACCATCTCCAACGACTTCTACCGGGCGTTCACCAAGTCGCATGTGCACCTGGAGACCAACGGGATAGATCGGATCGAACCCGACGGCATCGTCGCCAACGACGGCACCAAGCGCCTGATCGACACCCTGGTTCTCGCAACCGGATTCGACGTCTGGGAGGCCAACCTGCCCGCGATCGAGGTGATCGGACGGGACGGCAAGAACCTCGGAAAATGGTGGCGGGAAACCCAATTCCAGGCCTACCAAGGCATTTCGATGCCTGGTTTCCCGAACTTCCTGTCGATGGCCAGCCCGTACGCCTGGGTGGGCCTGTCATGGTTCAATACCGTCGAGTACCAGATGAAGCACATGGAACGGCTTTTCGGTGAGATGCAACAGCGCGATGCCCGCACCTTCGAGGTCACCGAAGACGCCAATGCCCGTTTCCTGGACCGGATGACGGAGCTGATGAAGGATTCCGCGTTCGAGCTCGGCAACTGCGTGACCTCACGGTCCTACTGGTTCAGGAACCACACCGGCAAAGGTGAAGCGCCACTGTTCCGTCCGACATCGGTGCGCAGCGCCGTGAAGGAGCAGGAGACCTTCCCGATGTCGGACTACGCGATAGCCTGACCGCCGGTCAGTCTTTGGTGAAGCGGTAGATCCGGTACTCGGCGCCACCGCTCTGAATCAGGTTGTAGATCCCGGTACCTGGCACGCCGGCGAAGTGGCGACTGAACGGCCGCAGCAATTTCGGCAGCCGGTGGGTGATCAAGTCCAACTTGTGCTGTGCGCTGGCGTCCAGCGACCGCACCACGCTGTCGTTGATGACGCGCTTCGACACCTGACGCAACGGCATCTCGTCGAGAGCGCCCTCCCAGACCGGGAATTCGGGGCGGCCGCGGAAGTCGGCATAAAGGAAATCGCCGCCCGGCTTGAGGACGCGGGCCACCTCGGAAAGGAACTTCGAGAGCGTCGGATAGGCGTGTGAGGCTTCGACATTTACGACCGCGTCGAATGAATTGTGCGGGAACGGCAGGTCTTCGGCGTTGCCATGGACGAAATTCAGGCCGGGCAGTTTGTGGTGCTCACTGCAGTAGGCGACGCCGTCCGGGTTGTAGTCCAGTCCGGTGTACTCGGCAGGGTTCAGGGTGCGCTTGATGTACGACGCGCCGCCACCGTGGCCGCAGCTGGCCTCCAGCACCTTCTTGCCGGTGAGGTCGACCTGATTGGCCACCTGGTGATAGAGGTTGATCGAGTACCGGTTGGGCGCGTCGTTCTCGTCCAAGGGGAGGTTCAGCGGCGGTTGGTCCTCGTAGCCATAGTTGAGGAACGTGACGTCCTGCGTATCGAGCCGACGGGTCAGGAACGGGTACCAGATCTTGTTGATGAACGCTTTGTAGGCCCGGTAGCCGATGTCGTTGACGCGTTCCGTAGTCGTGGGCATGCCCGGAAGTATGCCAGGCGAGGGTTCGAGTCAGCTGCTGTGGTCGGCGACCGATACCGAGTCGCGATCACTCGACGCTGCGTGCGCTCGCCGATAGACCACCGCGCGTGCGCCGCGAGAGGGCGCGATGGCCACTCCGCGGAAGTTTCGGCCCTCGTCAGGCGCATCGGTTGGCGCGAAGCGGAATTCGCGCAACAGCGTGCGCAGCGTGATGTCCATTTCCATGTTGGCGAATGATGCGCCCACACAACGATTTACGCCGCCGCCGAACGGCACCCACCGGAACGACGGCGGGGTGGTGCCGATAAACCGATCCGGGTTGAACGCTTCGGGGTCGGTGTAGTTGACGTCTGACTCGTGGGCGAGTTGAAAATCAACCATCACGCCGGTGTCTTTGGGCAGAACCCACTCGCCCAACCGGACTGTGGTCTTCGTGGTGCGCAACGAGGCCGCGATGGTCGACCGGACGCGCTGCACTTCGTAGATCGTCGCCTGCCGCAGTTCAGCTCCGCCGGCGTCGACTTCCTCAGCAAGCCGTGTCATCAACTCCGGATGGCGGCGCAACCGCTCGACGGCCCAGGCCAATTGCGACGCAGTCGTTTCATGGCCGGCGGCGACCAATGTCAGGAGCTCGTCGGCGATGTGTTGATCGGAGATGGGTTGACCGTCTTCGTAACGGGCCTGCAGAAGCAGCGCAAGCATGTCGGTGCGTTCGGCCAACGACGATTCGGCGCGGGCCTCGGCGATGAGTTCGTCGATGACCGCGTCGAAACGTCGCCGATAGCCGGCCAGCTTGCTGCCCGGACTCCAGCGACCGTATTCGCGCCGCACGACCGGCGGCATGCGCTGCATCAGCGAGCCCAGGGTGATCAACGGCGGTATGACGACGCGAAGTTCGTCCAGCGCGTCGGCGCGTTCACCGAAAGTGGCCCGCATGATCGCGTTGAGCGTCAGTCGGGTCATCGTCGGAAGCGTTTCGAACTCCTGACCCTCCGGCCAGTTCGCGGTTTCGCGCAGCACTTCGTCTTCGACGATGCTCTCGTAGTTCTTTACCCGCTTGCCGTGGAAATTGGGCAGCACCAGCTTGCGGCGCTCGAGGTGTTCCTTGCCGAGCAGGCTGAATGTCGATCCGGGCCCGAACGCCTGACCGAGGACCTTGGTCGGACGTTCGATCAGATCGAAGCTGGTGCTGTACACGTCCTTGACGATCTCGCGGTCGTGGATGACCACCGTCTTGCCGAAAATCGGCAGGTTGATGGTGAAAGGACCGCCGTAATGACGGCTCAGGCGGGGTGCGACCGAATACTGCAGCGAGGTCAGGAACAGCACGCTTTGGACGAGCTTAGGCAACGGCAGCGCAGGCGGCAGCCGTACCGGGTCGGTCGTCGCCGTTGCCATGTCGCCCCTTTCTCATTCTCTACCAGCAGCTTTCACGTACCGACGCGCTTCTAATCCTTGGTGAACAAGTACACGCGGTAGGTGTACTCGCCGCCGCGCAGTGCGCCATTGAATGCCCAGTCGGTCATGTCGCTGGCGCAGCGGGCGAAGGCGCGCGGGATTGCCGACCCATGCTGGCTGATGCGCTCGTGTTTGCGTGGCGCGTTCTTTTCGTTGCCGCGCAGCACGTTCTGATCGATGATTGCCTTGGAGAGTTGTCGCAGCGAAGAGTCGGCCAACGCCGCTTCCCACTCGGCGACCTCTTGACGCGGACGGAAGTCGGTGTAGAGGAAATGTCCGCCCGGGCGCAGCACCCGCGTCACTTCAGACAGGAATTTCGGGAAGTCGGGGTAAAGGTGGGAGGCCTCGACGTTGACCAGCGCGTCGAAGGACCCGTCAGCGAAGGGCAGGGCCTGGGCGTTGCCCTCCACGAAGTCCAGGTTGGGCAGGTGGTGCCTGTTTTTGGCGAACTCGATGCCCGCCGGGTTCAGGTCCAGTCCGGTGTAGGAGGCCGGGTGCTGAGTACGCACCAGATATGAGGCCCCGCCGCCATGACCGCAGCTGCACTCCAGTACCCGCTTACCGCTCAGGTCCACCTGGGTCGCCGTGCGGTGATAGAGCTGAATGAAGTACCGGTGCGGTTCGTCGGCCGCGTCGAGCGGAATCCCCATCGGTGGGTCTTCTTCGTATCCGTAGTTGAAGAACAACCAGTCGTCGCCGCCGAGCAAACGAGTCTGAGAGGCGAACCTTGTGGTGGCGAATGAGGTGAATATCAACCGAAAGACGAAGGGGTTTATCACCAGTCGATGAACTAGTGGGCTGCGGGTCAGGCGGTTCGCGGTGGCCATCGCGGCAGTATGACATGCGCGTGAGCCCGCGGTGCAACGCGGCTGGCATCGCCGACCAGCGCTGCTCGCGAAAACCGCAGGTACGACGGGAGGCCAGTGGTTTCGAGTCGACCGAGTCCGACCGGGTCGCCGGCCGAGCCCGAAAGGGCCGCAAAACAGATGTCGACACTGATCCCGTCGTAACGATTCAATGGTTCCGGCCGGCTCGGGCATAACCGCATTTTGTTTGCCATTGCGGTTGTGGAACCCCGTCAGAAAGAAGGATCAATTCTCGTCGTCTTTGTCGATGATCAACTAACGCCGACCGCGCGATGCGTGACGCGATCGCGGGATAAAAAGAGCTGCCGGAAAAGTGCCGAAGTCGACGGCATAACTGCAGGTGAAGACTCCATGGCGGGTGAGTCGAATTCTTAGCTAATGCATGGAAAAAACCCCTGATGCATTCTCGCGACTGCGTGGTTTACTCGTCCCACTGGTCGCTCTCGCATCGAGGGCCACAGGCGTTCGGGACGGGACAGGAGATGGCGTTCGCTGGAGTGCTCAAGCGGGGATGGATCCCGCTGGTGGTGCTGGCGGTGATCGCGTGTGGTGGTTTCGCGGTGTCACGGGTTCGCTCCGGGTTCGGCTCGGAGAAGCCCAGCGCCTATTCGAACTCCGCAGTGACGGACACCGTCTTTGCCCCGAAGTCCGTGGTTTACCAGGTCTTCGGTCCGGTGGGCACGGTGGCAGACATCAGCTATTTTGATCTGAACTCCGAGCCGCACCGGGTCGGCCGGGCACGGCTACCCTGGTCTTTGCAGATCACGGCGAACGTTCCGGCCGTT
The DNA here is from genome assembly GCA_036272035.1 of Mycobacterium sp. Lineage (GTDB taxonomy): Bacteria > Actinomycetota > Actinomycetes > Mycobacteriales > Mycobacteriaceae > Mycobacterium. Next base: position 4,659 of record DATAZN010000313.1, read on the forward strand.
ATTAGTAACGTTGTGGCACAGGGCGACAGCAACAGTATTGGCTGCCGGATCGTGGTGAACGGTCAGGTCAAAGCCGAGAGGATCTCGAACGAAGTGAATGCCTATACGCACTGTCTGGTGAAGGGCGCATGAGCAACCACCATGCTCGTGAGGAGCGCATCCCCGGGACGTTCGTAGCGCGAACCGTCCGCCAGCTGTCGGTACCGATCATTCTCGGGTGGTTGGCGATCACGGTGCTGGTGACTCTCGCGGTCCCTTCGCTCGAGCAGGTCGCCCGAGAGCACGCCGTATCGCTGGGCACCAAAGACGCGCCGTCGGTCAGAGCCATGGCGCGCATCGGAAAGGTATTCAAAGAGTCGGATTCCGACGCGATGGCGATGATCGTCCTCGAGAGTGACCAACCTCTTGGTGGCGACGCTCATCGGTATTACGAAGCGCTCATCGGCCAGCTGAGGTCCGACCCGAAGCATGTGCAGCACATACAGGACTTCTGGGGGGATCCGCTGACCGCGGCGGGTGCGCAGAGTGCCGACGGCAAGGCCGCTTACGTTCAGCTGAATCTCGTTGGCAATCAAGGCGAGACGCGGTCCAACAACTCCGTCGCGGCGGTCCGGAAAATCGTGGACAGCACGCCTTCGCCGAAGGGCGTGAAGGCCTATGTCACCGGTCCGGCCGCGATTGCCGCCGACGGCAATACCAGCGGCGACAAGACAATCGTGAAGGTCATGGTGACCACGGTCGTGGTGATCTTCGTGATGCTGCTCTTCGTCTATCGATCATTCATTACGGTGGCGCTGCTGCTGGCCATGGTCGGCATCGAATTAGCCGCCGCCCGAGGCATTGTCGCCTTCCTTGCTTTGCACGATGTCATCAAACTTTCAACCTTCGCCACCAATATGCTGGTATCGCTCGCGATCGCGGCGGGCACCGACTACGGAATCTTTTTCATCGGGCGCTATCACGAGGCACGCCACAACGGTGAGGATCGCAAGACCGCGTACTTCACTGCCTATCGCGGTGTCGCCCATGTGGTTCTGGCGTCCGGCCTGACGATCGCGGGCGCGACGTACTGCCTCAGCTTTGCCCGGCTGCCGGTCTTCCAGACCCTGGGTGCGCCCTGCGCATTGGGCATGCTGGTCGCGGTCGCCGTCGCGTTGACCCTGATCCCGGCGGTCATAGCGGTCGGCAGCCGATTTGGTCTGCTGGAGCCCAAGCGGCTACACAGCGTCCGCGGTTGGCGGCGAGTGGGCACCGCCGTCGTGCGTTGGCCGGCACCGATTTTCGCCGCGACGTGTGCGGTCACCATGGTCGGCCTGCTCGCGCTGCCGAGTTACAAAGTGAGCTACGTCGACCGCGACTACATACCCAAGGACACCCCCGGCAACGTCGGAATGGCCGCTGCGGAACGGCATTTCTCGCAGGCGCGCATGATGCCCGAGGTGTTGATGATCGAGTCGGATCACGACATGCGCAATTCGGCGGACTTCCTGGTCTTGGACAAGCTGGCCAAGAGCATCTTCCGCGTCGAGGGAATCGCTCGGGTACAAAGCATTACGCGGCCGCAAGGCACACCGCTCGAGCACACGTCGATTCCGTTCTTGCTCAGCATGCAGAATGCCGGGCAGCTGCAGAATTTGCAGGTCGCCAAGGGCCGGCTGGATGACATGTCCAAGCTGGCCGACCAGCTCGGCGGAACCATCAAATCGCTGGAGCGCGTGAACGTTCTGATGAACCAGCTGGTCGGCACGACCCATGACGTAGCCGGCGTCACCAAAGACACGGTGGCGATCACCAACGAGGTGCGCGACGACATCGCCAATTTCGACGACACGTTCCGGCCGCTGCGTAGCTACTTCTACGCGGATCCGCACTGCTACAACATTCCCATCTGCTGGGGAATCCGGTCCGCGTACAACGCCACCGACGGTGTGGACAAGCTCAGCGAAAAGCTAGGGGAGCTCAGCAAAGACGTGGACAGCGTCGACGCCGTGGTGCCCCAACTCGTCGCGCTGCTGCCACCGCAGATCGAGACCATGCGGAGCCTGCGGACCATGGTGCTGACCATGCACAGCACGATGTCGGGAATGTTCGACCAGGCCGACGAACTCAGCCAAGACGCGACGGCCATGGGCAAGGACTTCGACGCCGCGAAGACCGACGACTCCTTCTACCTGCCGCACGAGGTCTTCTCCAACCCGGACTTCCAGCGGGTCGAGAAGCTGTTCCTGTCGCCCGACGGCAAGGCAGCTCGCTTCATCATCTCGCACAAGGGTGATCCGGCGACCGGCGATGGTATGTCGCGCATCGACGTCATCAAGACGGCGGCCTACGAGTCGCTCAAGGGAACCGCGCTGGAGGATGCCAAGGTCTACATCTCCGGCACCGCGGCGACGTTCAAGGACTTGCGGGAGGCGTCGAACTACGACTTCATGATCGCGGGCATCTCATCGCTGTGCATGATCTTTATCATCATGCTGCTCATCACGCGAAGCCTGGTGGCCGCGTTGGTGATCGTGGGCACGGTCGCGTTGTCGTTGGGCGCCTCATTCGGAATGTCCGTGCTGCTTTGGCAGTACCTGATCGGAGTCAAGTTGCACTGGCTCGTGATGGTGATGTCCGTCATCATCCTGTTGGCGGTGGGCTCCGACTACAACCTGCTGCTGGTCGCGCGGTTCAAGGAGGAGATAGGTGCCGGGCTCAAGACGGGCATCATCCGCGCGATGGGTGGCACCGGCAGGGTCGTGACGGCTGCGGGCCTGGTGTTCGCCTTCACCATGGCCTCGATGATGGTCAGTGATAACCGGGCTGTTGGCCAGGTGGGCACCACCATCGGTCTGGGCCTGCTGTTCGACACACTGGTGGTGCGGTCGTTCCTGATGCCGTCCATCGCGGCGATGCTGGGCCGGTGGTTCTGGTGGCCGATGAACGTCCCGTCGCGGCCGCCGCGGATCAGGCGGCAGTCCGACACGATCCACGCTGCTCGCGACCAACCGGCGGAAACCGATGTCACTGCTCCTCTGTCGACAATCGGCAACGGCACGGTGCACGGAATGTCCCGCCGCTAGCCCTGCGGCGCAGAACCGATCGCGCTCAACCGCTCAGCGGAAGGCCTCGTCGATAATTTCCAGCTGCTCGACGGCGTGCACCTTCGACGAACCTGACGATGGCGCCGACATGGCCCGTCGTGAAATCCGTTTGATTCCAGTCAGTTTGTCCGGGAACAGCTCGGGCAACTCCAGGCCGAACCGGGGCCACGCGCCCTGGTTGGCCGGCTCTTCTTGCACCCAGAAGTACTGGTTGACATTCGGGTAGTGGTCCATCGTGTCGCTGAGCCGGTGCCATGGCAATGGCGCAAGCTGCTCGATGCGCACTATCGCGACATCGTCCCGGTTGTCTTTCGCCTTCCGGGCAGCCAACTCGTAGTAGATCTTGCCGCTGGTCAGCAGCATTCGAGTCGCCTTGCTGCGGTCACCGATGCCCTCTTCGTAGGTGGGTTCCTCGAGCACCGAGTGGAATCTCGTCTCGGTGAATTCCTTGATGTCGCTGACCGCAGCCTTGTTGCGCAGCATCGATTTTGGCGTGAACACGATCAACGGGCGCTGGACCCCGTCGAGGGCATGGCGGCGCAGCAAGTGGAAGTAGTTGGCCGGGGTCGACGGCACCGCGACCGTCATCGAACCCTCTGCCCACAACTGCAGGAAACGCTCGATGCGGCCGGAGGTGTGGTCGGGGCCCTGCCCTTCATGCCCGTGCGGCAGCAGCAGCACCACGCTGGACAGCTGGCCCCACTTCGCCTCGCCGGAGCTGATGAACTCGTCGATGATCGACTGCGCTCCGTTGACGAAGTCGCCGAACTGTCCCTCCCACAACACCAATGCATCCGGGTTACCGACTGTGTAGCCGTATTCGAAGCCGACGGCGGCGTACTCCGACAGCGGCGAGTCGAACACCATGAACTTGCCGCCGGTCGGGTTGCCTTCCTTATCGATCGTCAGCAGCTGCAACGGGGTGAATTCTTCGCCGGTTTCGCGATCGATGATCACCGAATGCCGTTGCGAGAAGGTGCCACGTCGGGTGTCCTGTCCGGACAGCCGGATCAATTTACCTTCGGCCACAAGCGAACCCAATGCCAGGAGCTCGCCGAAGGCCCAGTCGATCTTGCCTTCGTAGGCCATCTCCCGGCGCTTCTCCAGCACCGGAGTAACCCGCGGGTGGGCGGCGAATCCCTCTGGTAGGGCGAGGAATGCGTCACCGATACGGGCCAGCAATGCCTTATCGACCGCGGTGTCCAGACCGGCGGCGAGCATTTGGTTGGACTCCACCGACATGCTCGCCTGTGCGCCGTGCTTTTCCAGTTCGCGAACGTCGTTGAACACCCGCTCCAGTTGGCCCTGGTAATCGCGCAACGCGTCCTCGGCCTCTTTCATCGAGATGTCGCCACGGCCGATCAGCGCTTCGGTGTAGGTCTTGCGGACGCCACGCTTGACGTCGACCACGTCGTACATATACGGGTTCGTCATCGACGGGTCGTCGCCCTCGTTGTGCCCGCGGCGGCGATAGCACAGCATGTCGATGATGACGTCCTTTTTGAACTTCTGCCTGAAGTCGACGGCCAGCTTGGCCACCCACACACACGCTTCCGGGTCGTCGCCATTCACGTGAAAGATCGGCGCGCCAATCATTTTCGCGACATCGGTGCAGTACTCGCTGGATCGCGAATACTCGGGCGCGGTGGTGAAACCGATCTGGTTGTTGACGATGATGTGGAGGGTGCCGCCGACGCGGTAGCCGGGCAGCTTGGCCAGGTTCAACGTCTCGGCGACCACACCCTGACCGGCGAAGGCGGCATCGCCGTGCAGCATCATCGGCACCACGGAGTTACCGCGTTCGCCCTCGCCCTTGTCGAGCATGTCCTGCTTGGCCCGGACCAGGCCCTCCAGCACCGGATCGACGGCCTCCAGGTGCGACGGGTTCGCGGTCAGCGACACCTGAATGTCGTTGTCGCCGAACATCTGGATGTATACGCCGGTGGCGCCGAGGTGATACTTGACGTCCCCGGAGCCGTGCGCCTGCGCTGGATTGAGATTGCCTTCGAACTCGCTGAAGATCTGCGAATACGGCTTACCGACGATGTTGGCCAGCACGTTGAGCCGGCCGCGGTGCGGCATCGCGACGACGACCTCGTCCAGGCCGTGCTCGGCGCACTGGTCGATCGCCGCGTCCATCAGCGGGATGGTGCTCTCGGCGCCCTCCAGCGAGAACCGCTTCTGCCCGACGTACTTCGTCTGCAGGAAGGTCTCGAACGCCTCCGCGGCGTTGAGCTTGCTCAGGATGTATTTCTGTTGCGCCACGGTCGGTTTGACTTGTTTGGTCTCGACACGCTCTTCCAGCCATCCCTGCTGTTCGGGGTCGAGGATATGGGTGTACTCGACGCCGATATGCCGGCAATAGGCGTCGCGCAACAGACCCAGGATCTCGCGCAGCTTCTTGTACTCAGAACCGGCGAAACCGTTGACTTTGAACACCCGGTCGAGGTCCCACAGGGTCAGCCCGTGAGTGAGCACTTCGAGGTCGGGGTGGCTGCGGAACCTGAGTTTGTCCAACCGAAGTGGATCGATGTCGGCCATCAGATGACCGCGGTTGCGGTACGCCGCGATCAACTCCATCACGCGGGCGTTCTTGTCGACGATCGAGTCGGGGTTGTCGGTGCTCCACCGAATCGGCAAGTAGGGCACACCCATTTCCCGGAACAGGTCGTCCCAGAAATCGTCGGCGAGGATGAGTTCGTGAATGGTGCGCAGGAAGTCGCCCGATTCCGCGCCCTGGATGATGCGGTGATCGTAGGTCGAGGTCAGGGTGATCAGCTTGCCGATACCCAGTTCGGCGATGCGTTCCGGGCTGGCGCCCTGGAATTCGGCCGGGTACTCCATCGCGCCGACACCGACGATCGTTCCCTGGCCTGCCATCAGCCGCGGCACCGAGTGGACGGTGCCGATGGTGCCGGGGTTGGTCAGCGAAATCGTCACGCCGGCAAAGTCTTCAGCGGCGAGCTTGCCGTCGCGGGCTCGCCGGACGATGTCCTCGTAGGCCGTAACGAACTGCGCGAAACTCATGGTTTCGCAACGCTTGATAGCCGCGACGACCAATGTCCGCTTGCCGTCTTTGCCCTGCAAGTCGATGGCGAGACCGAGGTTGATGTGCGCGGGCGTGACCGAGGTGGGCTTGCCATCGACCTCGGCGTAGTGCCGGTTCATGTTCGGGAAGGCCTTGAGCGCCTGCACCAGCGCGTAGCCCAAGATGTGGGTGAACGAAACCTTGCCGCCGCGAGTGCGTTTGAGCTGATTGTTGATCACCACGCGGTTGTCGATCATCAGCTTGGCAGGGATCGCTCGCACGCTCGTCGCTGTCGGAAGTTCCAGCGACATCGACATGTTCTTCACGACCGCGGCGGCCGCACCCCGCAACACCTGGACCTCGTCACCGTCGCCGGGTGGCGGGCCGGCCGGTTTGGCAGCGGGCGCCAGTGCGCTTGGCGCGCCGTTGCCGGACGCGGACGGTGGTGCTGCTGGCGGCGAGGGAATAGGAGCGGGTGCGGGAGGCGGCGGGGCCGGAGCCGGTGTGGCCGGCTTCACGGCGGCTGGAGCGTCGACCGTCGGCTCTGGGTTGTAGTCGACCAGGAACTCATGCCAGCTCGCATCGACCGAGGAGGGGTCTTCGCGGAACTTGCGGTACATCTCCTCGACCAGCCATTCGTTCTGCCCGAATGGTGAACTCGTACTGCTCACAGCAGCTGCTCGCCTCGATTCCTCTGTCCGGAAGCGCTATGCCGCGCT
>DATAZN010000314.1:0-2755 GCA_036272035.1 Mycobacterium sp.
GGTCTTCGCCAGTTCCGGCGACCTTACCTACACCCAGTTGCGCGACCAGGCATTGACCCTGGCGTCAGCCTTGCGCGCGAACGGGATTCGCGAGGGTGACACGGTTGCGGTGATGGGTCCCAAAACCGCTGAACAGGTGCCCGCGCTGTTGGGGATTCTGGCGGCCGGTGGGGTCTATTTGCCGATCAGTGTCGACCAGCCTCCTGACCGCGCGGAACGCATTCTGCAGGCCGGTCAGGTGAAGCTGGCGCTGATCTGTGGCGGCGAGCGACTCTCGTTGCCGGCGCCTGCGTTCACGATTGCTGATCTGTTGACCGGCATGCCCACCGACGTCGAGATTGACATCGCGACAACTGATCCCGCGGCGCTCGCCTATGTGTTGTTCACCTCGGGCTCCACCGGAGAGCCCAAGGGTGTCGAGGTCACCCACGACGCCGCGATGAACACCGTCGAGTTCATCGCCCGGCATTTCGAGATCGGCGCGGCGGATCGCTGCCTGGCGTTGTCCACCTTGGAGGGCGACATCTCGGTGATGGACATCTTCGTCACCTTGCGGACCGGTGGGTCGATCGTGGTGGTCGACGAAGCGCAGCGGCGCGATCCCGATGCCTGGGCCCGGCTCATCGACGCTCACAAAGTCACGGTCTTGCACTTCATGCCGGGCTGGCTGGAAATGCTGAGTGAGGTAGGCGTTGGCCGCCTGTCATCGGTGCGGGTAATCCCCACCGGCGGTGACTGGGTGCGGCCCGAGGTCGTTCGCCGCCTTCGGGCCGAAGCGCCCGCGCTGCGCTTCGCCGGCTTGGGTGGCGCTACCGAAACCGCCATCCACAACACAATTTTCGAGATCGGCGACGTCGACGCACTCCCATCGGAGTTGACGGCGCTGCCGTTCGGCACGCCGCTTTCCAACAATGCCTGCCGAGTGGTCAACGATAGGGGCGCCGATTGCCCCGACTGGGTCGCCGGCGAATTGTGGGTCGCGGGACGCGGCATCGCCCGGGGCTACCGCGGACGGCCGGATCTCACCGCCCAACGGTTTGTCGAGTACGACGGCCGGACCTGGTACCGCACCGGCGATCTGGCCAGATACTGGCCGGACGGGGTCCTGGAGTTCGTGGGACGCGGCGATCACCGAGTCAAGATCAGCGGCTATCGGGTCGAAATCGGCGAAGTCGAGGTTGCGCTGCGTCAGATCCCGGGCGTGGCGATAGCGGTCGCAGCCTTGGTGACGACGGCGGGCGGCGCCGATGTCCTGGCCGCAACTCTCCGGGCAGATGACCCACGGCTGACCGTCGAACTCATCCGCGAAGCGATGGCAGAACGGGTTCCCGCGCACATGATCCCGCAACACCTGTCGCTGGCGGAGCACATACCGTTCACGCTCGCCGGCAAGATCGACCGACGCGTCGTCGCGCGCCAACTCGCCGCCGCCGTCAACGATGCGACCGCGCCCGACCGCCGGCTCCCATCGACGCCGCTGGAATCCGCTCTCGCAGCAATCATCGGTGATGTGCTCGGTGTGGACACGGTCGGTGTCGACGATGACTTCTTTGCCCTGGGCGGGGATTCGGTGCTGGCGACGCAGACCGTCGCTCGCATCCGGGCGTGGCTGGACGCCCCCGACGTGATCGTCGCCGACATCTTCGCCACCCGGACCGTCTCGGCACTTGCCGCCATGCTCATCCGCCGCGATTCCGAGCCCGCCCGGCTCGATCAGGTCGCCGAGCTGTATCTGGAAGTCATCCACATGGACGCTGGCCACGTCGCGGCCGCCATCGCTGGAAATGAAGCGGTGCAATGATTTTCGATAATTTGACAGCGGTGCCGAAGAAGGAATTCCCGACCTGGATCAAGCGGGTGCCCGCCCGCTCTGGGGGAGGTCGCGCGGGCGCCACCGTGGTGTTTCCGCATGCCGGCGGAGCGGCCGTGGGCTATCGCAAGCTGGCAACCGCATTGGCCGCAGCGGGCGACACGTACATCGTGCAGTATCCGCAACGCGCCGAACGGCTCCGCGAGCCCGCCGCCGAGACCGTCCAGGACCTGGCCCGCGGTCTGTTCGTCGCCGGTCCATGGCGCCAGATGGCGCCGCTGCGACTGTTCGGTCACAGCATGGGCGCTGTCGTCGCCTTCGAGTTCGCCAGGATCGCCGAATCTCGCGGTACTGCAGTGGAACGGCTCTGGGCGTCGGCGGCTCCCGCACCGTCGGCCGTCGCAGCCAAGCCTGATCTGCCCACCAGCCATGACGATCTGATCGTCGATATCGTCGATTTCGGTGGGACGGATGCCGAGTTGCTTGCCGACCCAGAGTTTGCCGAGCTGCTGGTCGGCGCGGTACGGGCCGATTATGCGGCGATCAATCGCTATGCCTGTAGCCCCGAAGTTCAAATCTCTGCCGACATTTCCGTATTGGGAGCCCGCGGCGACTTACGGGTCGATGCCGCTGAACTTGCACTCTGGGAGGAACACACCGCCGGCTCGTTCTATCTGTCCTGGTACGACGGCGGACACTTCTTCCTCGACGATCACATCGACGCCGTCGCCGAGCAGGTGAATGCCGGTGGCTGAGCACAGGTCTGCGGCCGGCGGCGACCCGGTCGTGATCGTCGGGATGGCCCTGGAAGCGCCCGGCGGGATCGACACCGCCGAGGCGTATTGGGAGTTGCTGGTCCACGGCCGCGAGGCACTGAGTCCGTTTCCCACCGATCGCGGCTGGTCGGTCCGCGAGCTGCTCGCCGGGTCACGGCGCCACGGTTTC
>DATAZN010000315.1:0-13370 GCA_036272035.1 Mycobacterium sp.
GTCGCGTGCGCGCTCGACCAAGTCGCGCTGGCTGAACGCGGTCAGCACCACGATCGGCGCGATCCGCTTGCTGGCGATCTCCGACGCAGCGTCGATGCCATCGCGGCGCGGCATCTTGACGTCCATGATCACCAGATCGGGCTTCAGCTGCTCGGCCAGTTCGACGGCTTCTTGGCCGTCGCCGGCCTCGCCGACGATCTCGTAGCCCTCTTCGCGGAGCATCTCGGCCAAGTCGAGCCGGATGAGCGCCTCGTCCTCGGCGATCAGAACCCGGTGCGAGGTGCGCGCGTCGTCGTCGGTCATGACGGACATTCTCTCGTGAACCGCGCCGATCCTCGACCGCGGGGCTGTGAGTCGGCTCGCACGGACCAATCCTCTATGGTGGGAGGCCGTAGTCAGCAGGCCCTCGTATCCCAACTGGCAGAGGAAACGGATTCAAAACCCGTCCAGTGTGAGTTCGAATCTCACCGAGGGCACCAAAGCGTTGTGGAGGCACCGGAGCAGGTAGACGGGGTTCTCATGTTTGCTGGATAGCCTCATCACCCCCTCGTCCCTTCTCAAGGTCAACGGTTTCTTGGCAAAGTCCGAAGACCTGCACGGCGGCTGACTTTCCTTTCAGCTCATGTGATCCCCGGTCGATGAGCCCGGGCGGTCGAGACGCCAGAATATGGACGGTGTGGTGGGTGAGAAGAATTGCGTCGCCGGTGGCCTTGGTGAGTTGCTCGACGCGCGCGGCCACGTTGACGGTGTCACCGATCAACGTGAACTCCAGCTTGCCGCCTCCGCCGATGGTTCCGGCGATCACCACACCCGAGTTGATCCCGATGCCGATCCGCAGCTCACCGCCGAAGCGCTCGACGACGAGGCGCTAAATCAACACCGCGGCGCTCACCGCGGCATCGGCATGATCCGCAAGGCCATTCGGCGCACCGAACACCGCCAACGCACCATCACCGAGGAACTTGTTGACATGCCCGCCGGCGTCGACAACAGCAGGCACCACGATCTCGAACAACGCGTTGAGCCGCGCGACCGTCTCCTCAGCGGAGTTGGCCTCGGCGAACGGCGTGAAGTCGCGGATGTCGACGAACATCACCGTCACCTCGCGACGCTCACCGGTGAAGACATCGTCACCCTGCGCGAGCAACCGGGCCGCCAGAGCCGGGTCGACATAGGTGCCAAACGCCGCTTGAAGTCGTTGTCGTTCAGCCAATCCGGCCTGCATCCGGTTAAACGATGCCGACAACGCACCCAAATCATCATCCTGAACCACCGGTAGCCGTTCGCTGTAATCGCCTGCTGCCACACGTTCCGTTCCTTCGGCGAGGTCGCGGATGGGTCGCAGGGACGGCGCGAAAGCAAGGCCGACGGTTATGGGAAGTCCGAAGACGAGTGTCAACGCACCCGCAATCCCAAAGAAGAGAATGGGCTCGTCGACGACCCGATAGAACACGGCCGCAGACATCGCGCCGATCACGGCGAACACGAACGCGACCCCGAGCATGAATGCGCTCGACCACGCCGCGAAGGTCGGATGTGAGCGGGGCAGCGAATCGCCGATACCCGTGTCACCGGAAAGGGCGGCTCTGACCGGCCGCACCCCCGCCTCGGTCAGGTTATGCGCAGCGGTCAGCCCGATACCAGTTCCCGCGGCGGCTCCCAAGATTCCGTACTGCACGACCCGCGACCATGACGCGCCAGCCATCGCAGCGATAACGACCGCCGACAGGCTCGCCCAAACAGCCTGGGCGGTCACTGTTCGGACAACCGCCCCGCGGGTCCAGGCGTACGTGGCGTCCAGGGCCTTCGCCCGATCGACCTCACGGCCAGCCGCCCACAGCTCCACGAGGCGCTTTGAGCCCAGACCGGGAAGCACTGTCGCGTACGTCGCCACTGGAACCCCGATCACGATGACGACGGCCGCCTCGGCGTAGTGACTCGAGCCTTCGATGGCAACAATGAGGAACGACCAAAGGAGGTACATCAACATTGTCCCAGGAAGATTCACCGCAAAGATCGCCCATGAGTACCTCGCTCCGTACCGATTCCAAGCCCACTGCCAAATGCGGTCCATGCCGGGAGACTAAACGGCTAGCCACCTAGTCATTCGTGTTTGAACGCGCATCTGTATCGCGGCGCCGACGACTTGGTTATCTGGGCGGCAATCTTCGTCCTCTCCAGCGGGAAGCTTCACGGAAGCGCGGGCGCGAACACCGAAACAGCGGCATCGGTGCCCGCGCTGTAATCGGCCTGTGCGCTACGCAACCACCTGATGCACGCGCTCACGAGACGCGCCTTCACGAGGGTGTGCTCGGTCGGGTGCCTGGAAGTATCAGAACCAACGTTGGGGTGTTCTCAAAAGCCGCAGCGAAAGCATCGTCGCGAGGGTGATCGCGAGCAGAGGTTTGATTCACCTCCGCTTAGCTAGTGAGGTCAACCCGCGCGTCGATCTCTTTGTCGAGGCCGAAGACCTGCACGGAGGCTGACTTTTCTTTCAGGAGATGGAATCCCCGGTCGACGAGTCCGGGCGGGTTAGAGCACCTGGAGGCGGGGGCGCTCGGCTTCGCTCGCGATGGCGTCCATGGCTGCCTGGGACGCCGTGTCCGCGGCACGGCAGATGATGACCCGCTGATCTGGGTCTTGCAGCGGCGTGAGCACCTCGTACTCCACGGTCAGCGGCCCGACCCGAGGGTGCAGCAGCGGAGTGAGCCCCCGGCCTTTCACCCTGACACACCGTTGTGCCCACAACCCGGCGAACTCCGTGCTGTGCGAGGTCAACTCCTCGACCAGCTCGCCGAGCGCGGTGTCCTCGGGGCGGGCCGCCCAGGCCGCGCGCAGGTCGGCAATTTGGTCCCGAACAACGCGCTCACGGTCGCGGTAGAAGTCGTACAACGGGGGATAGAGCACGCACAGCCACACCGTGTTGCGCTGCTCGACCGGCAGCGCACCGAAGTCCAGCATCAAGGCGGCCATCTCGGGGTTCCACGCAAGAATGTCGAACCGGTGATTGACCAGCATGCTGGGCAGCGGTGACAAGTCGCGGACCAGCCGGGCCAGCGACTCGGGCGGCGCCTGAACGCTCGGCTGCCTGCCGCTCAGCTGCCGTTGCTGGGCAAGATCGAACAGGTAGGCACGTTCGTCGATGCTGAGCCGCAATGCCCGGGCCAGCGCCTCGAGCACCTCCGGCGACGGGCGCAGCCCTCGGCCCTGCTCGAGGCGGATCACGTAGTCGACGCTGACCTTGGCCAGCTCGGCGACCTCTTCCCGGCGCAGCCCGGGCGTGCGGCGGGGCCGTCGCCCCTGGGGCAGCTCCACGTCGTGCGGGGCCAGCCGCTCGCGCCGAGCCCGCAGGAACGCGGCCAACTCCCGAGAGGTGTCCATCGTCTCGCTCATCGTTCTCGATCCTACGAGCCTGCTGACTGGGACGGGCGGTCCCAGGAAGAGCCTTACGTTGTTGTCGGCTCCGGGGCACCGCAGGCTCGAGTCATGACTCGTTCGCTTGATACCTATGGCCTGCTGGGCCGCTCCGGATTGCGCGTATCGCCGCTCGCGCTGGGCGCCCTGACCTTCGGCGCCGACTGGGGATGGGGCTCGGAGCGGGACGAGGCGCGGCAGATCTTCGACGCCTACCTCGGCCGGGGCGGCAACTTCATCGACACGGCCAACCAGTACACCAACGGCACGTCCGAGCGGCTGGTCGGCGAGTTCGCGAACGGCCTGCGGGACCGGCTGGTGATCGCGACCAAGTACTCGCTGTCCACCCGCCCCGGCGACCCGAACTCCGGGGGCAACCACCGCAAGAACATGGTCCAGTCGGTGGAGGCCAGCCTGCGCCGGTTGAACACCGACTACATCGACCTGCTCTACCTGCACGCCTGGGATGGCACCACGCCGGTCGACGAGGTGATGCGGGCCATGGACGACCTGGTGCGCGCGGGCAAGGTGCTCTACGTGGGCATCTCCGACACGCCGGCGTGGCAGGTCGCCCGGATGCAGACGATGGCCGACCTGCGGGGCTGGTCACCGCTGGTGGCGCTGCAGATCGAGTACAGCTTGATCGAGCGCACCGTGGAGCGCGATCTCATCCCGATGGCGGCCGAGCTGGGGCTGGGGGTCATCCCGTGGTCGCCGCTGGCCAGCGGGGTGCTGGCGGGCAAGTACAACCGCGCCGATCTGGACGGCGGGGGCGGCTCCGCCGAGGCTATCGGGACGCGCAAGAGCCTGGCTGTCGCAAACGGTGCGCTGAGCGAGCGCGGACTGGCCATCGCCGACGTGGTCAAGGATGTCGCCGCCGACATCGGCGCCACGCCGTCCCGGGTCGCGCTGGCCTGGACGATGCACAACCCCGCGGTCACCGCGCCGATCATCGGGGCACGTACGCCCGCTCAGCTCGCGGACAACTTGGGGGCGCTCGAGGTGCGGATCCCCGACGACGCGCTGGCCAGCCTGGCGGCGGTCAGCGCTATCCAGCTCGGGTTCCCGCACGAGTTCCTGGCCCGGCCCACGATCCGCAATAACATGTTTGGCGACATCAAGCTCGAGACCGGCTGACCGCGAAAGCCGCTTCCGTCGAGATCGGCACCTTGTTTCTCGAACGCGTCCGTGTCTCAAATCCAAAGATTTGCAACCACCCGAACGGGACTGACTGCACAGTAACTAGTGCCAGTTCACGGTGTCTCAAAAGTTGCATCGAAAAGTCCCGCAATCCGGGCGGCCAAAAAGGCAATGCCGCCAGTCGACAACGCCGACACCGTCGCGGTCGTGATTTGACGCCAGAAAGCCTCGTCGCGAAGCCAAACTCCGGGCCAATGCCAAGGTCGCGGGCGTTCGCCGTCGTCCACGAGGCGAATCTTAGGTCGAATCTCACCGAGGGCACCACACGGCGTTCTATCCAGCCGTTAGGCTTTAACTGTGGTGGCTAAGCGGTGCGCCGCCCAACAACCTGCAGGTTCGCGGCGATCACCAGACTGCGTAGAGGCAGTGCGGGCACAGCCGCGTGCCCGTAGTCAGGTGTATTCCGATCGCATCGCGCGTCGCCGCCGCATCCTGAACCTCACCGCGTCGATGGCGGTGTTCGTCAGCGCCGGCTTCGGGGTCGTCGAAGTCTTCGCATCACCCCACCTGTGGTGGGTCGGCGTGATCAACATCGTCGGCGCCGCGATCTACGCCACCATCCCGTTGTTGCACCGATTCGGCGAGCTGTTCCCGCCGTTGACCTTTATCGGCACGGCCTACCTGTCGATCTTCACGATCTGCTGGTTCCTGGGTACCGGCTCGGGCCTGCAGTTCTACTTCCTGGTCGCGGCCTGTCTTATCGTGCTCCAGCTGGGGGTCGATCGTATTTTTCTCGCCGCGATTCTGGCTGCCATCGCCGCCGGCATGGTGATCACGTTGCAGTTTCTCGTCCCCCGCGACACCGGCGCGCAACCGGTCTGGGCCTTGTCGTTGAGCTTCGTCGTCACCACGATCTCGGCCTGTGTGATGGTCGTAACGACCGTTTGGTACTCGGTACGCGAAATCGTTCGCGCCGAAGCGGCTATGGAATTGGAGTTCGAACGATCCGAGGCACTGCTGGCCAACATCTTGCCGGCAAGCGTCGCTGACCGGCTAAAAGACCCGGCGCGCAACATCATTGCCGATAAGTACGACGACGCCTCAGTGCTGTTCGCCGACATCGCTGGCTTCACCGAGCGGGCCAGTGACATGGAGCCGGATCAGCTAATCCTTTTCCTCGACCGGCTTTACGGCGACTTCGACGCGTTGGTCGACAAGCATGGTCTGGAGAAAATCAAGGTCAGCGGCGACTCTTACATGGTGGTCAGCGGCGTGCCTCAGCCACGAGCTGATCACGTCGAGGCACTGGCAGCCCTTGCCCTCGACATGGCCGAAGCCGCAAGCCTATTGAAGGATTCCCGCGGTGATGCGCTGCCGCTGCGGATCGGGCTTGCGGCCGGGCCGGTCGTCGCGGGCGTGGTGGGTTCGCGCCGCTTCTTCTATGACGTCTGGGGCGACGCGGTCAACGTCGCATCCCGGATGGAAACCACCGACTCAATCGGCCGGATCCAAGTGCCCGAGGAGGTCTATCGACGGCTGAAAGACGACTTCGTGCTCCAAGAGCGGGGCGTCGTCCAAGTCAAGGGCAAAGGCCTGATGCGTACCTGGTATCTCATCGGACGCAATCCAGGCACCGGATCCGGCGACATCGCAGCCGAGGCGCCTCAGAGCGTCGGGGCCTGACGGCTCTCGCAAATCTCCCACCGCGATGGGGGTTTGTGGGAAAATTCAGGCATGGAAACCACTGCTGTACCAAAGTTGTTGCCACATCTGTGGAAGTCGACCCTGCTATCCGGGATTTTGTCGCTGACCCTTGGCATCCTGGTATACGTTCTGCCGGAACATTCCATCGTCATCGCCGCTGCTCTTTTCGGTATCTACCTGCTGGTCACCGGTGCCGCGCAAGTCTTCTTCGCGTTCAGCCTGCACGTCTCCGCGGGCGGACGGGTGCTCTCGTTCATCAGCGGCGCCGCTTCGCTAGTTTTGGCGGTTCTGTGTTTTCGGCATTTCGGCCAGGGCTATGCGATTCTCCTACTGGCCATCTGGATCGGTGTCGGCTTCATATTTCGTGGTGTGGCAACGTCGATCTCGGCCATCAGCGACCCTCACCTGCCCGGCCGTGGCTGGCAGATCTTCCTGGGTTTGATCAGCCTGCTGGCCGGCCTTGTGATGCTTGGGGCCCCCCTGGAATCGATTGAGATCCTGACATTGGTCGTCGCCATCTGGCTGATCGTCATCGGGGCCTTCGAGATCGCGTCCTCGATCGGGATCCGCAATGCCTCCAGGAGGCTGGAGAAGTCTCTGGCGGGCGGACCACCGAAAGCCGAGTAACCGGCGCGGCACACCCTGCGGACGAGCGATCAGGGTGTGCCGGCGATCATTTTGGCCGTTAGCCATCCACGCCGCGCGACAGAGAGCGAGCCATGACCGGATCTCCGGACATGCCGGGCAGACGGGAAAATGTCGGGGCTGCACCGCAAATCGGGCCGCGGTATCCGTATCCCAACCAGTACCCGCCCGGTTACCCGCCGTCTCCGAGCTTCGACGGCGGCCCACCACCGCCGGTGGTACCCAGGAATGGGCTGGGTATCGCCTCGCTGGTGCTGGCTGTCATCGGGCTTCTCAGCGTCGCAACGGTCTTCGCCCCCATCGCTTTGGGAGTTGTCGCGGTCATCTTCGGTTTCCTCGGGCATGCACGCGCCAAGCGTGGCACCGCCAACAACGGCGGGGTCGCGATCGCCGGGATCGTGCTGGGCGGCCTGTCAGTCGTCGTAGGACTGGCGTTCATCGCGATTTGGACGACAGTTTGGAAGGACGTTCGCGGCGGAGATTACATCGACTGCACGCAGAAGGCCGGCTCCAACCACGTCTTGCAGCAGCGGTGCGCCGACCAGTTCCGGCAAAGCGTGCAAGACCGGTTGAGCGTGACGTTGACTCCGGCAGCGAGCCGCTAGCACGCGAAATCGAATGCTGCCGGGCGGTTTCCGCCCGTAATATCAGCTTTTATCCGGGAAGTATTTGACCAAGCCTTCTTGCACCACGGTTGCTACCGGCCGCCTGGATCGATCGAAGAAGTAGCCGCTGCCCAGCCCGCGCGAATCCGTCGCCACTGGTGAGGAAGTGGAGTACAACACCCAATCGTTGAAATCCACCTGGCGGTGAAACCAGACCGAATGATTGACGGTCGCAGCAAAGATGCGGTCGAATCCCCACGACAGTCCGTGAGTGGTGATGATCGAGTCCAGCACAGTGGTATCGGAGCAGTAAAGCATTGTGGCGGTGTGCAATACGGGGTCGTCAGGCAACGTGCCGTCAGCCCTGACCCAGACCCGATTGAAATCCAGCTGATCACCTTTTTCGCGCATCACCCAGGAGGGGTCGTTCGTGTAACGCCATTCGATCGGTTGTAGAGCGTTGGCGAAGTGCGGGACGGTCTCCTCGTAGCCACGCAGCTGCTCCTTGACCGACGGCAACGCCTCCGGGTCGGCGACTTCGGGGGGCTCGACGTTGTGCTCGAGGCCGCGGCCGCCGGCCAGGTAGGAGATCATCACCGTCGCTAGCAAGGTGCCGTCTTGCGTTACCTCGACGCGGCGGTTGGCAAAGCGCCGTTCATCACGCAGCCGGACGACGTGGAATTCGATGTCCTTATCGATATCGCCGCCGTTGATGAAGTGCGCGGACAGCGAGTTGGGCGGCAGATCGCGGGTACGGGTGCGGGCCGCGGCCACAAAGGATTGCGCCACCATCAGCCCGCCGAACGTGCGAGGCGGGTTCTTGCTGGGGTGGGTTCCGACGAAGATGTCGTCGCCCTTCTGGTGCAGGTCCAGCACCGCCATCAGCTCGTCGAAGTCGGACACCGGCCCAGCCTAGTAGCCCGCCTGGCCCCCTCGCCGCTGCGCGGCTGGGGGTACCCCCACAGCCCTCCGCTTCGCGAAGCACATCGTCGACGGGCGGCCCAGTCAGCTGAGCTAGACGTCCTCTTCACCGATGCGGTGCACATGAATCAGGTTCGTCGATCCCACGGTGCCCGGGGGTGCGCCCGCGACGATGACCACCAAGTCGCCGCGCCGGTAGCGGCCGAGCGACAGCAGCGACTTGTCCACCTGGCGGATCATGCCGTCGGTGGTTTGCATGATCGGGACGATGAACGTCTCGGTGCCCCAAGTCATGGCCAGTTGGCTGCGCACCTCGGGCAGCGGGGTGAACGCCAGCAACGGCAGCGGCGTGTGCAGGCGGGCCAGTCGCCGAACGGTGTCTCCGGACTGGGTGAATGCGACCAGCGCCTTGGCGTCGAGCCTTTCGCCGATATCGCGGGCGGCGTAGCTGATCACTCCGCGCTTGGTGCGCGGGACGTGCGTCAGCGGCGGGGCGGCCGTCGAATTCTCTTCGACGGCGCAGATGATCCGGGCCATCGTCTGGACCGCGGCCAAAGGGTACTTACCGACCGAGGTTTCGCCGGACAGCATGACCGCGTCGGCGCCGTCGAGCACCGCGTTCGCGACGTCGGAAGCCTCCGCCCGGGTCGGACGCGAGTGCTCGATCATCGATTCCAGCATCTGAGTCGCCACGATCACGGGTTTGGCGTTCTCCCTTGCCATTTGGATGGCACGCTTCTGAACCAGCGGTACCTCTTCCAACGGCAGCTCGACACCCAGGTCACCCCGGGCGACCATCACCGCATCGAAGGCCAACACGACCGCTTCGAGGTTGTCGATGGCCTCTGGCTTCTCGAGTTTGGCGATCACCGGCACCCGACGGCCGACGCGATCCATCACCTCGTGAACCAGCTCGACATCCGACGGAGAACGGACGAACGACAGCGCCACCATGTCGACGCCCAAATGCATCGCGAACTCGAGATCGTCGATATCCTTTTCGGACAACGCGGGCGCCGAGACACTCATCCCGGGCAACGACATTCCCTTGTTGTTGCTCACCGGGCCGCCCTCGGTAACCCGGCACACGACGTCGTCGCCGTCGATGTGATCGACCACCAAACCGATGTTGCCGTCGTCGACCAGAACACGGTCACCGGGCAGCGCATCTTGGGCCAACTGCTTGTAGGTGGTCGACACACGGTCGTGGTTGCCGGCGCAATCCGCAACCGTGATCCGCACGATTTCATCGTCAGCCCAGTACGTCGGGCCGTCAGCGAAACGGCCGAGCCGGATCTTGGGGCCCTGGAGGTCAGCGAGCACGCCGACGGCGCGCCCAGTGGCGTTAGAGGCGGCCCGCACCCGGTCGTAGGACGCTTTGTGGTCGCTGTAGTCACCATGGCTGAAGTTCATTCTGGCGACGTCCATTCCGGCTTCGACCAGCGCCCGGACCACCTCGTCAGAGCTGGTGGCCGGACCGAGAGTACAGACGATCTTTCCGCGTCTTGCCACGACGAGTCAGCATAGTCGCGCTAGCTGAGCATCTCGCGTCAGTTACGGATCGAGCAGCGGGCTAATGGGTGAGCAGCGTCGGAATCAAGGGGAATCCCGGCAGGTTGCGCACTATTGTCCAGGCCAGCAGTGTGATCACGACGGTCGCGGCCGCCGGGAGTGTCATCGGTGACCTTCCGATGCGTCGGCGCAACAGAACCCACCCGACCAGCAGCGGGATGCCGACCAGGAGCAGGACATTGTCGTTGATCGCCGCGGTCAGGTCACCGTGCAAGACGTCGTGGGTCATGCGCAGCCCGCCGCAGCCGGGGCAGTTCAACCCGGTAAGCAGGCGGAATGGGCATTGCGGAAAGAACGAGCCGGATTTATGCGGGTCGACCAGTCCGATGTAGCCGAGTGCGCCCACCAGGAGTACGCCCGATCCCAGCTGGGCGTATGGATGGTGGCGATACCAGCGCCCACTAGGCCCGGGGCCCTGCTGCGCCGGACTGGTCATCAGTCGTGGTCCGGCTTGGACGGGCGCGCGTCGGCCGACTCAGCGTCGGAATCGGCCTCCGCGACGTCCGGCTCTGCGTCGGCTTCCTCGTCGTCATCGTCGGCAGACGTGTCGGCATCGTCCTCTGCCAACTCGGTCGGCTCTGCGTCGGTTTCCTCGTCGTCATCGTCGGCAGACGGGTCGGCATCGTCCTCTGCCGACTCGACCGTGACCTCATCCGTGGCATCCGTGGCCTCTGGGGCGCCGTCCGGCTCAGGAGTTGCGGCTACCTCGACCTCAGGCGCGTCGACTTCGGCGGCATCGGCCTCGGCCGCGACGGCCGCAGCATCGACCGCGGCCGCGTCGGCCTTCTCTGCGTCCTCGGCGTCGGGGCCGACAGGTGACGTCGTGTCGGCCGCTGGTGTCGTCTCCGGCGCTGCATCGTCGGCATCGTCGGCATCGTCGATCGAGTCGGGTTCCAGCAACTCAGCCGCCGAACCGCTGAGCGTTGCCGGATCTTCGCGACCTTTGGGCGCCAGGATCAGATACACCACCGCGCCGATGAAGACGAACATCGAAGTGAAAGAATTGATCCGGATGCCGGCGATATGCGTGGCGGTGTCGTCGCGGAGCAGCTCGACGCAGAATCGCCCGACGCAGTACAGCGCGACATAGGCTGCGAACAGCCGACCGTGCCCGATGGTGTACCGCCGGTCCAGGAAGATCAGGATCGCGAATACCAGTAGGTTCCATAGCAATTCGTAAAGAAATGTGGGCTGGACAACCATCGCAAGCTGCCCGGTCGACACCCCGTCGAGCGAATGCACGTCGACGAATCCAGCCGGGTCGCGACGGTAGAAGATCTCCAAGCCCCACGGCATCGTGGTCTCGCGGCCGAAAAGCTCTTGGTTGAAGTAGTTCCCGATCCGGCCGATCGCCTGCGCGAGAACGATGCCGGGTGCGATCGCGTCGCCGAAGGCCGGAAGCGGAATGCCACGACGCCGGCAGGCGATCCAGGCGCCCACACCGCCAAGGGCGACGGCGCCCCAGATTCCCAGTCCGCCGTCCCAGATACGCAGCGCCGCAATCGGTCCCGCACCACCCTCGCCGAAATACGTGCGCCAGTCGGTCGCCAAGTGATACAGGCGCCCACCGATGAGTCCGAACGGCACGGCCCACAGCGCGATGTCGTAGATCACGCCGCGCTCGCCGCCGCGCGCCGCCCAGCGTCGATCACCGATCAGCAGCGCGGCGATGATCCCGAGGATGATGAACAGGGCATAGGCCCTCAGCGGGATCGGTCCAAGGTGCCACACCCCCTGCGGCGGGCTCGGGAAGTATGCGATTACCGTCGTCGTCATGATATGGAATTCCTCTGGCGCACACCGGCGGCGAGTTCTTCGGTTAGCGCACGCATCGTCGACAACCCATCAGTGAGCGCAGAGACGAGTGCTGAACCCACGATGACACCGTCGGCATAGCCGGCGATCTGGGCCGCCTGTTCTCGCGACCGAACGCCCAGCCCGACTCCGACGGGAATATCGGAAACCTCTTTGACCCTGGCCACCAATTCCGGCGCTGCGTTTGACACCGCGTCACGGGCACCGGTCACACCCATCGTCGATGCGGCGTAGACGAAACCACGCGACGCCTTGACCGTGGCAGCCAGGCGCTGCGGGGTCGACGACGGCGCGACCAGGAAGATGCGGTCCAACCGGTGTTGGTCCGACGCCGCCAACCACTCGTCGGCTTCTTCGGGAATCAGATCGGGAGTGATCAGGCCGGACCCGCCCGCTGCGGCCAGGTCACGCGCGAAGGCGTCAACTCCGTAGCGCAGCACCGGATTCCAGTACGTCATCACCACGGCACGACCGCCGGTCCCGGTGATCGCCTCGACGGCCGTCAACGTGTCGCGGACCCGGACTCCCCCACGTAGTGCGACCTCGGCCGCGTTCGCGATCGTCGGGCCGTCCATACCCGGATCCGAATACGGCACACCGACCTCGATGAGGTCGCAGCCGGATTCGGTCAACGCCCTCATGGCATCGATCGACTTCGGGACATCGGGGTACCCGGTTGGCAGATATCCGATCAGCGCGGCACGGTTTTCACCGTGGCAGGCACTGAAAAGCGCCGCCAGGCCGCTCTTCTCGCTCTGCTCGACCGTCATGAGCTCCCGTTGTCCGCTTTGTTGTCGAGCAAGCCGAACCACTTCGCGGCCGTCTCGACATCTTTGTCGCCGCGGCCGGACAGGTTCACCACAATGACCGCCCCGCTGCCCATCTCTACGCCCAGTTTGATCGCACCGGCCACCGCATGCGCCGATTCGATCGCCGGAATGATGCCTTCCGTCCGGCACAGCAGACGGAACGCGTCCATCGCCTCGGTGTCGGTGATCGGCCGGTATTCCGCCCGTCCGTTATCCCGCAGCCACGCATGCTCGGGACCCACACCGGGATAGTCAAGGCCGGCCGAGATCGAATGCGATTCGATCGTCTGCCCATCCTCGTCCTGCAGCAGAAACGAGAACGATCCCTGAAACGCGCCGGGCGACCCGCCGGTGAATGTCGCGGCGTGACGACCGGTTTCGACGCCGTCACCGGCCGCTTCGAAGCCGACCAATCGGACACCGGGGTCGTCGAGGAACGGGTGAAATATGCCGATCGCGTTGGATCCCCCGCCGACGCATGCGGTGACGGCGTCGGGCAGTCGGCCGGCCTGATCCTGGATCTGCACGCGCGTCTCCAGTCCGATGACCCGCTGGAAGTCGCGAACCATTGTCGGGAAGGGATGCGGTCCTGCTGCGGTGCCGAAGCAGTAGTAGGTGTCATCGGCGTTGGTGACCCAGTCGCGGAACGCCTCATTGATTGCGTCCTTGAGCGTTTTCGAGCCCGATTCGACCGACACCACCTCGGCGCCCAGCAGTCGCATCCGGGCAACGTTGAGTGCTTGCC
>DATAZN010000316.1:0-9921 GCA_036272035.1 Mycobacterium sp.
GGCTTCCGCTTCGGCGGCAGCGGACGCACCAGCGCGGAGACCCCGCTGTTCATGGCGCACTACTCCCCGTTCGGATTGCTCACTCCCGCAGCATGGGTCGCGCTGCACGCTCAGCGCTACATGTCGACCTACGGGGTGACCAACGAGGACTTCGGCCGGATCGCCGTGGTCGACCGGGCCCACGCGGCCACCAACCCCGACGCGTGGTTCTACGAGCGACCGATCACGCTGGAAGACCACCAGAATTCGCGGTGGATCATCGAACCGGTTCTGCGACTGCTGGATTGCTGCCAGGAGAGCGACGGCGGGGTTGCGCTGGTCGTCACCAGCGCCGAGCGCGCCCGCGGCCTGCGTCAGCCGCCGGCCGTCATCTCCGCGGCCGCGCAGGGCGCAGCCTACAACGGCGAGATGATGACCAGCTACTACCGCGAGGACATCACTGGCCTACCCGAGATGGGCGTGGTCGCCGACAGGCTCTGGCGAGATTCCGGGCTCAAGCCGCAAGACATCCAAACCGCCTTCATCTACGACCATTTCACGCCGTTCGTGTTCACCCAATTCGAGGAACTCGGATTCTGCGGGCGTGGCGAAGCCAAAGACTTCGCCACCGTGGAGCGGTTGTCGCTGGGTGGCGAGCTGCCGATCAACACCAACGGCGGGCTACTCGGCGAGGCCTACATCCACGGGATGAACGGCATCACCGAGGGCGTGCGCCAAGTCCGCGGAACCTCGCACAACCAGGTCGACAACGTCGAGCACGTCCTGGTCACCTCGGGTACCGGCGTGCCGACCAGCGGACTGATCCTCGCCGGCGGTTAGGGAACGCGTTTATGACCCAAGCCACCGCGGCCGATACCCGCGAACTGATCATCGAGTCTGCGTATGCCTGCTTCCGCAAGCAAGGAATGCAGAAGGCAACGATTGTGGATATCGCCAAGGCGGCGGGCGTTTCACGCAGCACCATCTACGAGTACTTCCGCGACAAGGCCGCCATCGTCGAAGCGTGCGCCGAACACACCTCCGAGCAGTTCTATCGGCAGATGTCCCTGGCCATGGACCGGGGCGGCTCGCTGGAGGACAAGCTCAGCCGCGCAGCGGTATTCGTGACCCAGGCCCGACGAGTGATCGCCTCCGAGAAGTACTTTGACGAAGAAGCAATCAGCCTACTGCTGACCAAGGACGCCGCGGTCTTGCTGCGCGAATGCGTCGACTTCCTCGCACCGCACCTGGCCGCCGCCAAGATCACTGGCGAGGTCCGCAAAGAGCTGAACATCCAGTCCGCGGGCGAATGGTTCGCCCGAATCCTGTTCTCGCTGTTCAGCACACCGTCGTCGACCCTGGACATGGACGACCCCGAAGTCGTCGCCGACTTTGTGCGCGCGCACGTGGTCCAGGGGTTCGCCAACGAGCGCCCGCGGCCACGCCGCGGTCAGTGACCGCGCTCGGCGAGCGCCCGCATGAAGAACGTCAGGTTGGCCGGTCGCTCGGCCAGTCGCCGCATGAAGTAGCCGTACCACTGAGTGCCGAATGGCACGTACACCCGAACCCGGTTGCCCGCCGACACCAGCCGCGTCTGCTCGGCGACGCGGACGCCGTACAGCATCTGGTATTCGAAATCGCCCGGATTACAGCCGGTTTCGCGTGCCATTACGGGCACCGCGTCGATGATCACCGGGTCGTGGGAGGCAACCATCGGGTACCCCGGCCCTGCCATCAGCACCCGTAGACAGCGCAGGTACGAGGCGGTGACCGCCGCGGCCTCCCGGTAGGCCACCGACGCCGGTTCGTCGTAGGCACCCTTGCACAGCCGGACCCTGGCCCCCGATGCGGCGAACTGTTCACAGTCGCCGTGCGTGCGTCGCAGATAGGCCTGCAACACCACACCCAACCACGGAAAGTCGGTGCGTAGGTCAGCGGCGATCGACAAGGTGGAATCCGTGGTGGTGTGGTCCTCGGCATCCACCGTCACCCAGGCACCGACCTGTTCGGCCCGCTCGCAGATGACGTGCGCGTTCGCGAGTGCGATCGTTTCACCATCTCGGTCCAGCGCCTGTCCCAGCGCGGACAGCTTCAGCGACACCTCCAGCGCGCGCACGCCGTCGTGCGCGGCATCCGGCCGTCGGCCCAGCGCGTCGAGCAGCTGGAGGTAGGCACGCGTGGTGGCATTCGCGCCGTCGATATCGGTGACATCCTCACCGAGATAGTCGATGCTGACCAACCGGCCCGAATCCCGCAGTGCGCCAGCGCTGTCCAGCACCCGTTCCAACGTCGCACCGGGCACGAACCGGTGCACCACCTTACGGGTAACCGGGAACCGCTCAGCGGTGTGCCGCAGTCCGTGCGAGCGACTGGCGGCCAGTATCGCCGGGCGCAGCGTCTTGGTGAACAGGCCGGACATCACTGCCCCGCCATGTGCGGGTAGGTGTGATCGGTGGGCGGGACGAACGTCTCCTTGATCGAGCGGGCAGACGTCCAGCGCAGCAGATTCATTGCGGAGCCGGCCTTGTCGTTGGTGCCCGAACCGCGGGAACCGCCGAATGGCTGGCGACCTACGACCGCACCGGTCGGCTTGTCGTTGACGTAGAAGTTGCCCGCCGCGAACCGCAGCCGGTTTTGTGCGGCGAGCACCGCATCGCGGTCGTCGGCGATCACCGCCCCGGTCAGGGCATAGCGCGATCCAGTATCGACGACGTCGAGGACCCGCTCGAACTCGTTGTCGGGGTAGACGTGGACCGACAACAGCGGACCAAAGTACTCGGTCGCGAACGATTCGTCAGTCGGGTCGTCGGACAGCAGCACCGTCGGGCGTACGAAATAGCCTTCGCTGTCGTCATATTCGCCACCGACAGCGATCGTGACTCCGGGCGCGCTTTTCGCGCGCTCGATGGCGTTGACGTTCTTGGCGAAGGCCCGCTCGTCAATCAGCGCGCCGCCGAAGTTGGTCAGGTCGGTGATGTCGCCGAACGGCAGTTGGGCGGTGGCGGCCAGGAAGTCGTCACCCATCTGCTGCCACACCGAGTGCGCGATGAAGGCCCGCGACGCAGCTGAGCACTTCTGCCCCTGGTAGTCGAACGCGCCGCGAATCAGCGCGGTGCGCAGCACATCCGGTCGCGCCGAGCTGTGCGCGAGCACGAAGTCCTTGCCGCCAGTCTCCCCCACCAGCCGCGGATAGCTTTGGTAGTGCTCGATGTTGGTGCCGACCTGCTGCCACAGCCGCTGGAAGGCCGCCGTCGATCCGGTGAAGTGAATGCCGGCCAGCCGCGGATCTGCCAGTGTCACTTCCGATACCGCATAGCCGTCGCCGGTCACCATGTTGACCACACCGGGTGGCAGTCCGGCCGCCTCCAGCAGTTGCATGGTCAGGTAGGCCGACAGCGTCTGTGTCACCGACGGCTTCCACACCACGGTGTTGCCCATCAGTGCCGGCGCGGTGGGCAGATTCGCGGCGATCGCGGTGAAGTTGAACGGCGTTATCGCGTAGACAAATCCGTCCAGTGGGCGGTAGTCGGTGCGGTTCCATTCCCCCCGCACGCTCGTCGGCTGCTGGGCCAGAATCTTGCGGGCGAAGTCGACGTTGAACCGCCAGAAATCGGCCAGCTCGCAGGGCGCGTCGATCTCGGCTTGGTAGGCGGTTTTGGACTGGCCGAGCATGGTCGCCGCCGCGATCTTCTCCCGCCACGGACCGGCGAGCAGGTCGGCCGCTCGGAGAAAGATCGCCGCCCGCTCGTCGAACGGAGTTGCCGCCCAATGCGTTCGGGCCAGCGACGCAGCCTGCACAGCGGCGGCGGCATCGCGGTGTTGGGCATTAGTCAGCGTGCCCAGCGTTGCCGCGTGCCGGTGCGGCTGCACGACGTCGATCCGGTCGCCGTTGCCCATGCGATGGGCGCCACCGATGACGTGCGGCAGGTCGATCGGGTGATCAGCCAGCGCGGTGAGCGCGGTCTGCAGCCGGGTGCGCTCGGGCGAATCCGGCGTGTAGTCATGGATTGGTTCGTTGGTGGGCGGTGGCACTTCGGTGATGGCGTCCATGTCTAAGGATCTCAGCGACGACGCGTCGCAAGCTTGGCCTATCAGACAACAAAGCATGCACCAACTAGTAGGATCAGACAACATGCAGCCCGCTGGCGTAGGACTCGGCCAACTGCTGTTGGCCCTGGATACGACCATCGCGAGCTTGGTCGAGGCGCCGCGCGGCCTGGACCTGGCCGTCGCGTCGGCGGCGTTGATCGACTCCGACGACGTGCGGCTCGGTATGGGCCGCGGCGCGGACTCGGCCGATGTGTTCTTCTTGCTCGGCGTGGCCGACGACGAGGCCCAACGATGGATAGACACCGGCCCGGCCGGGCAACCGCCGGTCGCCATCTTCGCCAAGGAGCCCTCCGACGCGCTGGTCGCCCGGGCCGTCGCGACGGGGACAGCGGTGGTGGCCGTCGAACCGCGGGCCCGCTGGGAGCGGCTGTATCGGCTGGTCAACCACGTCCTCGAACACCACGGCGATCGCACCGATCCCCGCAACGACTCCGGCACCGACTTGTTCGGCCTGGCGCAGTCGCTCGCTGACCGTATTCACGGCATGGTCAGCATCGAAGACGCACAGTCCCACGTGTTGGCCTATTCGGCATCCAACGACGAAGCCGACGACTTGCGACGGCTGTCGATCCTGGGTCGCGCAGGCCCTCCCGAGCACCTGAAGTGGATCGGCCAATGGGGCATCTTCGACGCGCTGCGGGCCGGCGGCGACGTGGTCCGGGTCGCCGAGCGGCCGGAGCTAGGACTGCGACCACGGCTGGCCGTCGGCATTCACCAACCGGGCCTCGACGCTCGCCGCGCACCGGATTTCGCCGGAACGATCTGGGTGCAGCAGGGCTCGCGGCCGCTGGCGGACGACGCTGAAGAGATGCTGCGGGGAGCCGCGGTGCTGGCGGCCCGCATCATGTCCCGGCTGGCGGCCAAGCCGTCGATCCACGCGTTGCGTGCCCAGCAGCTGCTGGGCCTGACCGACCTCGGATCTGTTGATATGGACGCGATCACGCGTGAATTGGGGATTGTCGCCGATGGCAATGCCGCGTTGATCGGCTTCCACAGCCCGGACGGCCATGGCCGATTGGCTGATGTGTTGGCATTGAGCGCCAATGCTTTTCGTGCAGACGCACAGGTCGCGTCGCGCGGATCGCGGGTGTACGTGCTGCTTCCGGACACAACGAAGCGGTCGTCGCTGCATTCCTGGATTCGCGGCACCATCAACGCGCTGCAGACCGAGCTGGGACTGCAGTTGCGCGTTGTCGTCGCCGCGCCGCTGCCGGGACTGGCCAACCTAAGCGCGGTGCGCGCCGACGTGGACCGCGTGCTGGATAGCGCTGAGCGCCATCCAGATTCGTTCGCAGCAGTGACCTCGCTGGCCGAGGCGCGGACCACCGTGTTGCTCGACGAGATCGTCACGATGGTCGGCGCCGATGAGCGGTTGGTGGACCCCCGGGTGCGCGAGCTGCACGCCCACGACCCGGCTCTGGTCCAGACGCTGCGGGCGTATTTGGACAGCTTCGGCGACATCGCCGCCGCAGCGGCGCAGCTGCACGTCCACCCCAATACCGTGCGCTACCGGGCCCGCCGAATCGAGACACTGCTGTCCACATCGCTGGCCGATCCCGATGTCCGGCTGCTGCTTTCGCTCGGACTTCGGGCCACCGAACGGATCTCGTGAAATCGGCCTGAATCCGCACAACCGTTATGTTCAGCATGAAGGTAATTGGAAGAGTTGCAACAATTTTCCGTCAGCTAGGCTTTGCTGGTGACAGATCGCCCGTCGACCTACTTGGTGCTGGCCTCACAGCGCAGCGGCAGCACCCTGCTGGTCGAATCACTACGAGCAACCGGCGTCGCCGGGGAGCCGCAGGAGTTTTTCCAGTACCTCCCGAACACGAGCCAATCACCACAGCCGCGCGAGTGGTTCGCCGGTGTCGAGGACGAGTCGATTTTGAGTCTGCTCGATCCGTTCGACGCGGGGAAGCCTGACCTCGCCCCGTCCGAGATATGGCGTGACTACATTCGCACCGTCGGACGGACACCGAACGGCATATGGGGCGGCAAGCTCATGTGGAACCAGACACCGCTGTTGCTGGACCGGGCCAGCGGGCTGTCGGATCGATCAGGCCACGGTCTGCTCTCCGCCATCCGCGATGTCGTCGGCGAGGAGCCGTTGCTGATCTACGTCTACCGGCCCGACGTGGTGTCGCAGGCGGTGTCGTTCTGGCGGGCGGTCCAGACGCGGGTCTGGCGTGGGCGGCCCGATCCCGTCCGAGACGCACGCGCCACGTATCACGCGGGCGCCATCGCGCACGTCATCACGATGTTACGCAGCCAGGAAGAGGGCTGGCGAAACTGGTTCGCCGAAGAGAACGTCAAACCGATGGAGATTCCGTATCCGGTGTTGTGGCGCAACCTGACTCAGGTCGTCGGCGACGTACTCGAGTCACTGGGCCTCGACCCGCGGCTCGCGCCGGAGCCCGTGCTGGAACGCCAGGCGGACAAGCGTTCCGACGAATGGGTGGATCGTTACCGTGCAGACGCCGAACGAGAGGGGCTCCCGCTATGACTCGCGCTGTCGACGAGACAAAGCATGTCGACGAACTGCGACTGCTGGAAGCCGAAGCGGTGCACATCATCAGGGAGGTCGTCGCCGAACTGGAGCGACCGGTCCTGTTGTTCTCGGCCGGCAAAGACTCCATCGTCTTGCTTCGCTTGGCGGAGAAGGCTTTCCGCCCCCTGCCGCCGCCATTCCCGGTTATGCACGTCGACACCGGCCACAATTTCCCGGAGGTGATCGAGTTCCGCGACCGCCGAGTTAGCGACAACGGGCACAAGCTGGTCGTCGCCTCGGTTCAGGAGTCGATCGACAAGGGTCGGGTACCCGACCCTGGCCGCGGGGCGTCGCGCAACCGGGCGCAGACCC
Source organism: Mycobacterium sp. (assembly GCA_036272035.1). Lineage (GTDB taxonomy): Bacteria > Actinomycetota > Actinomycetes > Mycobacteriales > Mycobacteriaceae > Mycobacterium. The sequence goes on from DATAZN010000316.1 coordinate 6,950, forward strand.
GCACGCTGCTCGACGCACTGGAGGCCGGCGGGTTCGACGCGGCGTTCGGCGGTGCTCGCCGCGACGAGGAACGCGCCCGCGCGAAAGAACGAATCCTGAGTTTCCGCGACGAGTTCGGCCAGTGGGATCCCCGGGCGCAGCGTCCCGAGCCGTGGTCGCTCTACAACGGCCGCATCAAAAAGGGTGAACAAGTCCGGGTCTTCCCGCTGAGCAACTGGACCGAGCTCGATGTGTGGCGCTACATCGAGCTGGAAGACCTTGAAATACCGTCGATTTACTACGCTCACGAACGCGAGGTCTTCGAGCGCGACGGCATCCTGCTGGCGGTGTCGGAATACACCGAACCGCACAACGACGAGTCGTCCGAGATCGAGTGGGTGCGCTACCGCACCGTGGGCGACCTGACCATCACCGGCGCGGTGCGTTCCGCCGCCACCGACATCGCCGGTGTTATCAGCGAGATCTCGGCGGCCACGGTGTCCGAGCGCGGCGAGACCCGTGCCGACGACCGGACGTCCGTCGCCGCAATGGAAGACCGCAAGCGAGAGGGCTATTTCTGATGAGCTTCAGCGAAGAAGAACAAAGCGACCTGAGCTGATGAGCGCCAGCGAAGAAGAACAAGAAGGCCCGAGCTGATGAGCGCCGTGACACGTCAACTCCTGCGCATCGCCACCGCGGGTTCCGTGGACGACGGCAAGAGCACTCTGATCGGGCGGCTCCTGCACGATACCGACAGCTTGCCGCTCGACCACCTGGAAGCGGTGACCGACGCCGAGGGCGTCGCCGATCTGGCGGCGCTGTCCGATGGTCTGCGTGCCGAACGCGAGCAGGGCATCACCATCGATGTCGCGTATCGCTTCTTCTCCACCGCCAGCCGGAGCTACATCCTGGCCGACACCCCGGGTCACGAGCGCTACACCCGCAACATGTTCACCGGTGCCTCGAACGCACACGTGGCGATCCTTCTGGTCGACGCCCGCGCGGGAGTGCTGCGGCAGACCCGTCGGCACGCCCGGATCGCAAAGCTGTTGGGCATCAAGCACTTTGTTGCGGCGGTCAACAAGATCGACCTTGTCGACTTCAACCATGACAAGTTCGCCATGGTCGAGCGCGAGCTACGACAACTCGCGGGACGTCTGGGCAACATCGAGATCACCGTCATCCCGATCGCGGCCAAGCTCGGCGACAATGTGGTTCACGCTTCGCAGCACACCCCGTGGTACGACGGCCCAACGCTGCTGGACTATCTGGAAAGCATTGAACTGGGCGCACCGCACGCCGAGCCGTCGCGACTGCGACTGCCGGTGCAATGGGTCTCGCGGCCGACCGCCGACGTGCGACGCCGCTACACCGGCCGGCTGGCGGCAGGCACGCTCAGCGTCGGTGACCCGGTCATCTCGCTGCCGGCCGGCACCCGCTCGACGGTGACCGCACTGGACACCCTCGACGACGACCGGACCACGGGTGTCGCACCGCTGTCGGTCTCGATCGAACTTGCCGACGACATCGATGTCGGACGCGGTGACGTGCTGGTCAGCGGCGCCGACGAAGCGTCGCTACCGGTGCTGGCCCGCGAGTTGCACGCGACGGTCTGCTGGTTCGTCGACTCACCGCTGCGGGCCGGCGACCGACTGGCTCTCAAACAGACCAGCAAGAGCGTTCGGGCCACAGTGCAAGAGCTACATTCCCGGCTGGACCCCGAGACTCTCGATGAGCTGGATCAGCCAGTTGAGCTGGGGCTGAACGACATCGGCACGGTCACTCTGCGAACCAGCTCCGTCGTCATCGCTGACCCTTATGCCGAGAACCGCGACAGCGGCGCGTTCATCCTGATCGACGAGACCACCAATGACACCATCGGCGCCGGCACCATTATCGAGGCGCGAGAAGTCAAACCGGGCACGCACGCGCGCAGCGACATCCGATGGCACCCATCAGCATTGGACCGTGACCACCGATGGCAGGCCACCGGCCAAGCCGGTGCGACGATCTGGTTCACCGGCCTGCCCGCGTCCGGAAAGTCGACAATCGCCGTCGCCGTGGAACGTGCACTCGTCGAATCGGGACGGACGGCTTACCTACTGGACGGCGATAACCTGCGGCACGGCCTGTCCGACGACTTGGGCTTCTCCCCCGGCGACCGCACCGAAAACATCAGGCGGGTCGGCCATTTGACTCGGCTGCTGGCCGACGCGGGTGTGGTGGCATTGGCATCGCTGGTGTCGCCGCTGAACTCGGACCGCGAGACCGCACGCGCCCTGAACGACGCCGCCGGGCTGGCCTTCATCGAGGTTCATGTCGCCACATCGCTGGCCGAGTGCGAAAAGCGGGATCCTAAAGGCCTTTACGCACGCGCGCGCAGCGGCGAACTCAAAGGGCTGACCGGCGTCGACGCACCCTACGAGCCACCCGAGGACGCCGACCTGGTGCTGGACACCGCCGGCGCCAACACCGAAGATCTGGCTGCACAGGTCATCGCTCTACTCGACAAGCGCAGCGCCCGACCGTCGTCGAGCTAGACCGAAACCTGGCGTTTCGAGTAGATCTCGGCGAGGAACTGCTCGACGGCCACTGTCGCATGCGCGGCGCGCACCGACCCAAAGATATCGAATGCATGCTGCGCAAAGGGCAATTCAGCGTAGGCGACCGGCTGACGGCTGACCTCCCGCAGTCGCTTGCTGAACGTCCTGCCCTGCTCGACCGGGATCAACGAGTCATTACGGCCATGTAGCACGAAAAATGGTGGGGCGTCAGGATTTACATAGGTGATCGGCGATGCGCTGCGGAACGCATCAACAATGTCTGGTCGTTTCAGCTTGAAGACGTACTTCGACAACGTTGGCGCCATCAGGGGATGGATCGCGTCGTTCATGGTGAAGTCGTAGAGGCCGTAGAACGGAACGGCCGCCCGCACACTGGTGTCGGCGTCTTCGAAGCCGGGCTGAAATTGCGGATCGTTCGGGGTGAGGGCG
>DATAZN010000317.1:0-13116 GCA_036272035.1 Mycobacterium sp.
GGTTCGGGTCCGGGAGGTACAGCAGCACCCCGACGATCAGCAGCCCGACCGGCTGGGTGAAGTCGAGCAAGCGCCGAGTGTCGGGGTGGTCAAGCACCGAGGGCAGGTCGCGCATGTCGGCCAGCGCCGCTGGGTGGCCGGTTCGGTGTGTGCGATGCCGACCTGCAGCAGATACGTCGGCAGCGCAACGGAGAACACCGCCAGCACGGCGCCCGGTGACACGGCCGCGGCAAGAGTCGGCGGCCCGAGCGTGAACGCGAGCACCCAACTGACCACGATCATCAGGAAGAACCTGACCAGCAGGATCGATCTCGGCCGCAGGCCCGCGTCGCTCAGGCGGCGTGACCAGATGATGTTTCCCGTTGACGCGACACCGGAGACGATCGCGAGGGCGAGACCGACCACCGCGCGCGGCACGCTGATCGCGCCGACGGCGCTGCGTCCGGAAATGGACGCGAAGGCCAGTACGCACAGCAGAGCGACGATCCCGACGGCCGCGATCATCTCGCCACGCACCGCCTTGCTGCCTGGTCTGAGTGTCGCTCCGAACAGAACCACCGAAACCGGCCCGAGCGCGAAACTGATCACGTTGACCGCAGCGGGTTCAGATACTTGAGTGAGAAGTAAATAGTGAGCCAGGTCACTACGGTAGTAACATTGATGGCGATGACGTCCCTGCCGTGGGTACGCAACGGGCGAAGTGCGGAAACGCCGTGGCGGCCGACTTCGATGCCGATAAATACGCAGGTCGCGGCGGAGAAGGCGATGGTAGCCACCGTCGCGGGATTTGCCGTCTGGAACCGGTCGCCCGCGTATACGTCCACAGCTGCCGCGAGAAATGTGAATGCCACGGCGGGGAGCACCCCGCGCGGGAGAGCTCCGTTCCGGTACCTGCCGAAACTACTGCCACGGCGACTGACTTCAGCATCGGGGTGCAACTCGAACCGAGCTGCGTGCGGCCACTGCGGACAATGCAACTAGGATCTGTTGTCGGTCAAAGCTGGTGACCCTCCGTAGCACGATTTCGTGATGTTCGAACATACGGGTGGAGATGTTCTAAAGCTCGGACCGGTTCGAATGGTCCGGGTTAGCATCGAGCCCTCGGTGACCGCACGCAGATCTATGGAATGGACATGGCCAGGGTTCGGCACGTCGGCTTGAGACACTTAGCATGCAATGCTGTGTGCAGCTCGGCGCGTCGCGCTCATCGTGAAATCGACGTCCCAACCCCGGCGACTAACCATCGGACACTTACTTAGCTTCGAGGTGAAATGTGCACACCTTGCTGCACGAGAAGGACAGGATCAGAGACTTCGACCTCACCTTGAGGAATCCGCTAGCGCAGACGGGTACGGTGTGGGCTACGATACCCGGGCCTGACCTGCCGGCTACCCAACGAATACTTCGGTTACGCCGCACCGACCCCGGCGGCATCTTCGCCGTGACGGAGCAACTGGTCGGCCCTGCCCGCGAGTGGTGTGCGCTGGGCGACAACGTGATCGGCGTCACCGGCTGGCTCGGTATCTCACTGGAGGACCAGTATCGCGCGGTCCGCACCGGCGCCGGGGCGTTCATCGCGTCGGCAATGTACTACCTGCGGATATCTGGCAGGAACGCCGGCATCGTGCTCGACATGATCTCGCCGCGGGTCATATCGGATCTGCCCGTGGGCTCGGCCAGGTTCACCCTCTTCACCACGCCGGCCGGCACGGTCGACGAAGAAGCGGTGATCGTCAGAACCGGCGACCACGACTTCGAGATGTCATGTGGTGGTGGCAAATCGCCCGGTTGGCTGGCCGCGGTGTCGGAGCGGTTCGACGACGTCACGATAACCGACAGTGATGTATTCAGCTTCAACATCAAGGGCCCATTGCGCCTCGCCGCGGTGCAGAGCCTGATGAGCCAGGGCGATGCGGGAAAGATAGCCGGACTCCGCAACTTCACTTTCTGCAGGACCAGCCCTCTAACCGGCGGCACGGCGAGAGTACTCAAAACCGTGATCGGCTATGAGGTGTGGGCGGAGCAGGACGTGCTGAGTGAGACATGGCGCCAGCTGGTCACCGATCGGCCCGCTATCGTTCCGTGCGCATGGGACCTGCTGACAACTTATCGGATGGAGTGCACAGACATCCTGTTCAGTCTCTATCCAGTGGACGTGCACTCCGGCACAACGTTGTGGGACGTCGGCTGCGGCTGGATGGTGCGCGGTGACGACGAGCACGAATTCGTCGGCCGTAAGTCGCTGTTGGAATCGCGACACAACGATCGGCTCTGGTTCGCCGGTCTGCGAGCCGAGGACACGGTGGCACCGCCGGTGACCGGCAGGGAAGTCGTGGACGAGGGCGGGGAGTTCATCGGTTACGTGACGTCGGCGGCCGTGTCGCCGGTGCACGGCCGGACGGTCGGATTCGCACACCTGCTGCCGAGGGTGGTGCCAGGACAGCGGGTCACCGTGGACGGTCATGACTGGACGACGTGCACCTTGCCCATCGCTCACCCGGCTGGGTGAGCGACCCGATGGTTGGCCGTGTCGACGTGGTGGTTGTCGGTCTGGGCGTGATGGGCGGCGCGGTCGCGGCCACCCTGGCCGACCGTGGCATGCGCGTACTGGGTGTGGATCGTGCCTGGCCGGCGCATGACGGGGCCGCGTCCAGTGGCGGGTCGCGCATCCTGCGCCGTGCCTATCGTTCGCACCCGGAGTACGGCCGGCTCACCGGTCCCGCGTTGGCCGGCTGGCTGGCCCTCCAGGAGCAGGTGAGCACTCAACTGTTCCTGCCCACCGGTGGCCTGCTGGTCGGCCGGTCGGACTCGGCCGCGCTGCGCGGTGCGGTGGCCGTCGCGGCCGCCGATGACGTGCCGTACCACGTGATGGACACCGGCGAGTTGCGTCGCCGATATGGGGGCCTGAGGTTCGCCACCGATGCGGTTGCCTTCGTCGATGAGGAGGCCGGAGTGCTGCTTGCCGAACCGTGCGTCCGCGCGTTCCACCAGTTGGCCGTGGCGTCGGGTGCCGAACTTCGCTTCGGTACGACGGTTGACCTGGCCGACCTCCTGCGGCTGTGGACCGACGATCACATCGTCGACTGTGGTGGCAGCACGGTGCGCGCCGACGCCGTGGTGCTGGCGATCGGGGCGGACGTGAAAGGCGTCGGCTGGCCGCCGGTCACGACGGAACGGACGGTCTCGTATTGGCTGGCGCCTGGCGACCACGCGGCGGCGCTGGCACCTGACCGGCTGCCGTTCGTCGAGTGGCAGGTTGCGCAGGGCGAGTTCTGTCTGATGCCGGCGTTGGCCGATGGCATCAAGGTCAAGTTCCACCACACAGGCCAGACCGTGCCGCCGGGCGCGGCACCGGCCGACACGGATAGTGCCGAGTTCGATGAAGCACGAACGATGCTGGCGGAACTGACCGGGCTGCGCCTGGCGCCGCTGCGCAGCAAGCCGGCCCTGTACACGAACACCGCTGACGGCCGGTTCGTGGTGGGCGGTCATCCCGCGGCGCCCGGCGTCGTCGTCGTGTCAGCCTGTTCCGGTCACGGATTCAAGTTCGCACCGGTCATCGCGACCGAGGTCGTTGCCGTGATGTCGTGTTGAGACCTAGTGAACAGTGAGGAATGGTGATGAGTGCCGCACCGGATCTTCTGGGTACCAGGCAGTTGGGCGGGTTGACGGTGTCCACGATCGGCCTTGGCTGCATGGGGATGAGTGCGTTCTACGGGCCGACCGACGACCGCGAGTCGATCGCGACGATCAACCGGGCTATCGACCTCGGCATGACGCTGCTGGACACGGCGGACATGTACGGCCCACACCGTAACGAGGAATTGGTCGGACGGGCAGTGGCGCACCGCAGGGCGGAGGTGGTGCTCGCGACCAAGTTCGGCATCCTCACCGTCGACGACCCGATGGCCAAGCCGGTCAGAGGTGATGCCGAGTACGTCCGCCAGTCGTGCGAGGGCTCGCTGCGCCGGCTGGGCGTCGACCACATCGACCTGTACTACCAGCACCGCGTCGACAGTACGGTGCCGATCGAGGAAACCGTTGGCACCATGGGTGAACTCGTCGCCGAGGGCAAGATCCGTTTTCTCGGACTGTCCGAAGCGGGACCTGCGACCATCCGACGGGCCAATGCCGTACATCCGATCAGCGCCGTACAGACGGAATGGTCGCTATGGTCCAGGGACATCGAGGCCGAGGTGGTGCCGGTCTGCCGAGAACTGGGCATCGGTGTCGTCGCTTACTCACCGTTGGGCCGTGGTCTGCTGGCGGGGCGGTTCAGCAGCCGCGCGGACCTGAGCACGGAGGATTACCGCCTGTTCGAACAACCCCGGTTCGCCGAGGGAAATCTGGATCGCAACGTCGAGATAGTCGCCGAACTACGAGCGCTCGCGCAGGAGATCGACGTGACCCCGGCACAACTTGCGCTTGCCTGGGCGCTCAGCAGAGGCCTGGACGTGGTGCCGATTCCAGGCACCAAACGGCGACGTTATCTGGACGAGAACGCCGCCGCTGCCGGTATCATTCTCAGTGCGGAGCAGTTAGCCAGGGTCGAGGCCGTGGCTTCCGCGGACCTCGTGGCCGGTACGCGGTGCGCGCCGGAACATATGGGCCTCCTGTACGGATGATCCGTCCATGAAGACGGCACGTACCGACAGGGTGCAAGAGGGACTGGCCGGCCTGGTGGCCGCGATACGCGACTGGCTCGATGACGCCCGCCGGCACGCCACGCTCGCCGATCTCGACCTGGAACTCACCATCGAACTGGTCGAGGCTGTGCTGCTGGCCGCCGAGGCGCCCAGCAGCACAGCAACACACGACGTGCGGTGCGCCGCGTGCCGGTTCAGGTCGCTGCTGGACCAGTTGCGCGCGGCGACTTCGACCGCGCGGTTCGGTCTGGTCGCGGCCATCGACCGGCAGCACGACGACGGCGCCGTCGTCTGTGCTGGCGACGGTGACTGCCGGCGGGACAGCTGACCTTCGACAATTTCGATGAGAGGAGCTACCTGTGCTCGTGCTTGGCCTGAACCTCAGCCATGACCGATCTGCCTGCCTGATCAGAGACGGTGAGATCGTCGTCGCCATCGAGGAAGAACGGCTGGATCGCATCAAGCACTCCGAGGGGTTCATCGTCCGCGGGTACTTCGAGCAGCTCACCAAGGTGTTGCCGATGAAGGCGATCACCTACTGCCTGACAGCCGCCGACGTGGGCATCGACGAACTAGACCTGGTGGTCGGCAACCGGCCGCTGCACGACGGCTCGGTGGGCAGGGTGTTGCGGGAGCTACCCATCAAGGACAAGTCGAAGATCCGCGCGCTGCCGGCGCCGTCGCACCACCTGGCGCACGCGTACTGCGGTTACGTGACATCACCCTTCGACGACGCGGCCGTGCTCGTCGTCGACGGCATCGGCAGTCGGCTGCCTGGCACCAATCGGCTGGAGAAGCACACGTTCTTCCACGGCCGAGGCACCACGGTGACCAACGTGGCCACGACGACCTACGAGCCGGACTTCTCGACCGTCGGACTGGGCCTTTTCTACGAGTTCTTCACCGCCAAACTCGGATTCGTCACCAAGTGGGGTCATCCGGATTTCGGCGTGTTCGGCTGCGGCGGCTACCTGGAGGCCGGCAAGACCATGGGGCTGGCACCCTACGGCCGACCACGACCGGACTGGGGTCCGCTGCTGAACTACGACGGCAACGAGGTGACCGCCACAGTCGCGACCCTCGATGAGAACTACCAGAAGTGGCTCTCCTCGGACGGCGACGGCTACGACCCGGCCGAGAGGGACTCCTGGCAGTCACAGTTCGCCAAGGACGTCGCCAGGAAGGTGCAGGACGAGCTGGAGAACGCCATGGTCTACCTGGCGCACCGGGCGTACGAGCTGACCGGCGCCTCGCGGCTGTGCCTGACCGGTGGGGTGGCGCTCAACTCGGTGGCCAACCAGCGGATCGCCGAGGAAGGCCCGTTCGACGAGGTGTACATCTCGCCGCCGGCAGGCGACGCCGGTATCGCGATCGGCGCGGCCGCCTACGGCTACCACGAGCTGCTCGGCGGGGGGTCGCGCAGGACGTTGCCGTCGGCGGGCACCGGCCGCACCTATTCCGACGACGAGTTGCGCCACGCGTTGGATGCGGTGGGCACCGAGATCGTCGTACGCGAGGCTGACATCACCGAGGTGGCCCAACTGCTCGCGGAACACTACGTGGTCGGCTGGGTAGCTGGTGGCTCGGAGATCGGGCCCAGGGCCTTGGGCCAGCGCAGCATGCTCGCCGATCCACGGCACCCGGAGATGCGTGACTACCTCAACACCGTGGTGAAGCATCGGGAGCCGTTCCGGCCGTATGCGCCGTCGGTACTCGCCGAGCGGGCCGGTGAATGGTTCGACCTGCACGGCCCGAGTCCCTACATGTTGCTGGTGCCATCGGTGAACGAGCGTCGCGGTCCGCTGGTACCCGCGATCACCCACGTGGACGGGACAGCGCGCGTGCAGACAGTGGAGCGCGCCAACCTGCCCGACTACTACGAGCTGATCAGCCAGTTCTACGCGCTGACAGGCGTGCCCATCGTGTTGAACACATCGTTCAACGACGCAGGCGAACCGATCGTCGAGACTCCGGAGGATGCGTTGCGCACGTTCCTGAACACCGAGATTGACTACCTGTATCTAGGGCGCTACCTGGTCGAAAAGACGCATCGGACAATTCCGGACAACCATCCCTCTCGGCGGCCGCTGGCCAGCCAGTTCCGGAAGGATGTGGCCCCGTGATTGGAGAACCGGTGCTCGGCGACGCCTTTGGCGAGATCTTGCGGGCCGTATTGCGCGAGAGCCGCGCCACGACAGAGGGGGACAGCCCTCAGTTCGGACCGCACGGGACCAACCCCGTCGTCGAGATAGTGGAGAGGGATGACGGATTCGTCCGTGGCGCCCCCGCCGCGTGGTATCTGGCCGACCCGGAGCACTGGTGGCCGGTCGAACGTGACGCCCTCGACCTGATCAGGGGCGAGACCCTGGATATCGGCGCCGGATCCGGCCGGGTCGCTCTCGCGATGCAGCACCGGGGTGTTGCCGTCACCGCGTTGGACGTGTCGCCTGGCGCGGTCGAAGTCGCCAGGCAGCTTGGCGTCCAGCGAGTCGAGATGTCCACGGTGGACGAGCACGCCGGTATGGGGAAGCGGTACGATTCGTTCGTGTTGTTCGGCAACAACCTCGGGTTGCTCGGGCCGCGTGAGCAGGCACCCGGCTTCCTGGCCACGTTGGCCGCGATGGCCAGGCCGGGAGCGATGATCGTCGCACAGGGCACCGATCCATACCGGACCGATGACCCACTTGCGCTGGCCTATCAGGAGAACAACCGGAAGCGGGGTCGCCTGCCGGGCCTGTACCGGCAGCGCATCCGGTACCGGGGCATCGCTACTCCCTATCTGGATTACCTGATGTGTTCCGTCGCTGAACTAGAGGAAATTGTCGCCGGTACAGACTGGAAACTGACCGGTGTCGATGAGCGAAACTCCCCCATCTACGTGGCGAAGCTCGAATTGATGTCATGACCGGACCGTCGTCCGACGAACAGGGCGCCGTCGTGTCGACGCGTCGCTACACCGCCGTCTGGCGACTGCCAGGAGCACCGCTGCTCCTGGTCAGTGGCGTCGTCGCGCGGCTATCGATGGGGATGACACCCCTAGCACTCTTGCTGCTGGTCGACCAGGCGACAGGGCAGTACGCGGTCGCCGGTAGCGCGACGGGGTGCTATGCCCTGGCAGGTGCGGTTGCCGGACCCTTCGGCGGACGACTGGCCGATCGGATCGGGCCGTCACGAGTGTTGTCCGCGACGGCGCTTGTTCACCCGGCCAGCCTAGTCGGGTTGGTCGCCGCGGTGCACGGCACGACCTTGGCCCTGGTCTATGCGGCGGCGACGGTCGCCGGCGCGAGCTACCCGCCGGTGACGGCCGCGGTCCGGGGTGCCTGGAACCGCCTGACGGCGTTGGAGACCGGCCGGCAGCAGTTGGCAAGTGCGGCACTGGCGGTGGAGACGTCGGTCTTCGAGTTGGTCTTCGTTGCGGGACCATTGCTGGTGTCGGTGTTCGTGCTGCTTGCCACGCCGACCGCGGCGATCATCGGTGCCGCATGCGTGACGCTTGTCGGCACGGTCGTTGTCGCGTCGGCCCCGGTGCTGCGTGGACAGCGTCCCACCCAGGCCACGACGGGCACCCGAGGACTCGGCCCGCTGCGGGTGCCCGGATTCGGGATGGTGCTGTACTGCGTCGTCGCGCTCGGCTTCGCCTTCGGCGTAGTAAGCGTGACTGTGCCGGCCTTCGCGGGGCAGCACAGCAGCAGCCATTCGGGAGCCGGCGTGGCCGGCGTACTGCTCGCCGTATGGGGGTTGGGTTCCGGTGTTGGTGGCATCTACTACGGCACGCGCCGACCACGACGATCGCTGGGCCGCCAACTCGCGCTCCTACTTTCCCTGAACGCCCTGGCCGTCGCACTGCTCGCGCTCATGCCGAACGCGCCCGCGTTGGGCGCTGCGCTCGCCCTGGGCGGCGCCGTGATCGCGCCTGCGCTCACGGTCTATCTGACAATCGTCGGGCGAATCGTGCCGATCGGCATGTTGAACGAAGCACACACGTGGATCGCGACCGCTCCCGTCGCGGCCAATTCGGCCGGCGGCGCAATCGCCGGCGTCATCGTGGATCACTCGGGCGGTGTGCCGTGGTCGTTCGCCATGGCCAGTGTAGTCATCGCCATGGCGGCTATCATCCTCGGCTGGCGGGCTCGTGCATCGGGTCTGCGGGTACTGTGACCTTGTGGCCTGTGGGTGCCCGAACTCGGCCAGCAATGCGCGTATTCGTGGATCACCGACCGAGCCGATCACGTCGGATGATCTCGATATCGCCGGTCCCAGGTGTGGGCAGCGCATGTGGCGGTGCGGCCTGACCCAACGATCGACGTGGTCGATGGCCGTTGAAATGCATCTCAACACGGCGAGCACGCAGGCCAGGTGTCGAGAGTTGACGATCAGCATCCGGTCCAGGAGCTCTCGCCGCAGGGCGCCACCAGCGTTCCATGATCGCGTTCACGCGAAGCGCCCGGCCCGGAGTCTTGGCGGCCCGAACGCCCTGTACCGTGCCACAACTCGGCGTTGGTCTGCGCTTGCCGAGAATGCCGTCCACCCAGTTCAGGGGCTTGCGGGGTGGTTGCGGCAGAATGATCACCTGTGTTGCTTCGTCTTGCCTACCTTGCGGTCACCGACGCCTTCGCCGCGTTGCGGCTGCTGCCGATGAGCGATCTGGAGAAGGACACAGAGATTCTTCTCTTACGCCACCAGGTCACGGTCCTTGAAAGGCAGCTCCACGGAGCGCGGGTGAGGTTCGGTCCGCAGGACGGCGCATTCCTTGCGGCTCTGCTTGGCTTCACTACCGGACGCCGGCACCACCATCAGGATCTGATTCGTGACCGAGACACAAAGTACCAAAATTGTTCGACCAGATCCTGTGCGAGGCCTGTGTCCAGGTCGTGCTCACCGGAGTCCGGATGCCGCGGATGAACGCGATCATCGAGCGTTGGATGCAGACCTGCCGATGCGAACTGCTGGACCGGACTTTGATCTGGAACGAACGCCATCTACGCTACGCGTTGCGTGACTTCGAGCGGCACTACAATGCGCATCGACCCACCAAGCCTTGAATCAGACGGCGCCATTACGCGAGACGCCCGAGCCGATCACCGATCCTGGACTGACCTCTGGCATGGACATACACCGAAACGACCGACTCGCTGGAGTGATCCATGAGTACCAGCATGCGGCTTGACCTGCCTGGATGACATATTCGGCAGGCGCAGTATCGGTCTTCTATCGCCGAATCTTGCCGATCACACCGTCGCCGCGATCTGGTTCTCAGACCGTTATTGTAGGGCTCGGAAAAAGATTTTCCACCGCTACCTTTCCCAAACTGAATTATATGCGCCGGAATCGCCCGAGAAACTGAACGAACACGAGTCGCCGGGTGGAATTGCCCAGCGCAACCACTCGACACCCGTGAACCGCCCCCTGTCGATGGCAAGGCTCCCGCTAACAAATGTGCCAGAGATCTGCCCTATCTGCGCCTTTGCGGTGGTCGAGTTCACCTTGGAGATACAACAGAAAACGTCACTCCACCTGAGGTGAACTTATTACAGGTTGCTGCGGCCGACGGTGGAGAAGCCGTCAGGGCAATTGGTATCATCGCAATCGAGGCCATCTTCCTCATGCAGGCAGATTCGTTCGGAGGACGAACGTCCTGCCGTGCCGCTGGTCGTGCAACCACTCAACGCGTGATCATCCCAATCGAATGGTGCTGAGCCAACACTGGCCGTCGTTTCCCGATAGCCCAGACCGTACGGGGCCGCGTACGAACCTCTGGTCGCTGTAGCATCTCGATCATGACGGCAATCGTGATGTGCTTCGAGTTGAAACGCCCGGTCGACGAGAAGCTCAGAGCCGCATTGGAACGGTGGCTCGATGTCGCGAGAACTGTGCCGGGGTTCGTACGGTTCGCGTTCGACGCTTCAAACACCGAGGCCATCGCGACCCTGGCCGTCGACGACCTCGCCGTGATAGATGCGATCAACGCCGCGATGGGAACGACGACGTGGGTTCCCGACAACGTCGGCCCCTATCTTGCACGCTGCCGTTCCCGCTGCCGAACCAACGCCGCCACCACCCGATCCGACAACGCGATCCACGCGTAACTACTCCGAGTCTTCGGCGGGTTGAACACCGGCCGCGAATTATCCACATTGGACAGCGTGTAACGGACGAACAACACCCGATCCGCCAACCGCACATCCGCCCAGTGCAACCCCAACGCCTCACCACGCCGCATCCCCGTACCGACGATCACCTCATACAACTCGGCCAACGGATCAGCAACGTCCTGGCAGTACCGCAGGAAACGTGCCGCCTCCGGCGGCGACCAACACACCCGCTCCACCCGAGGCAATCGCGCTACCACCGTGTAGCGGGCAGCGTTGTGCGTCAACCGGTGCTGGCGCACCGCATCAGTCAACGCACTGGACAACGTCGCCACACACCGGCGCAGCGTGACCAGCCCACGCCCGGCCTGACGCTGATCACGCACGAACTGCGCCATATGCCGATGATGCAGACGCTCCAGCCGGATCGCCCCCCACGCCGGCACCAAATCCTTGGTCACATAGTCGGTGTACCGCGCCAGCGTGGTGGGCTTGAGCGCCAACGCCTTCACCCGCAACCACCCCTGGAGATACTCGGCCACCGTCTGGCGATCATCACACTCCACACCGGCCCGCTCACACGCCAACACCCGATGCAACGCCGACTGGGCCTGCGTCTTGCTGGCGAAACCACACCGACGCATCGTCGAACGCCCAGACGTCACCGAGGGCATGTCCACCGCGAACGCCCACCGGCCATGCCTGGCATCCGTCAACGACGGACAGCGGGCACCGACCTGTCGGCCCGTCACGTCCCGACAGGCACACCGCCGATACACCCGGCCACGGTCAGGATGCATTCCCACGACGATCGCCTCCCGCGGGGCCGCGGGGCGCCGACACGCCATCGGCGCTACCCGACCCACAGCTTCACCATGCGCTCGGCTGCGACCACATCACCCGTTCGTGCAGGTCAACGACCGGTCATTTGTGACCCTGACAACCGCATCACCCCAGGAAACCTCACCCGCGGGCGTGCTTGATCAGCGCAGACACCCAGCAGCGGCGCTGAAACTGCGACCACACTGTGACCACATCGACCACAAACAACACCAGCGGGCTCACCGATGAAGGCGAACCCGCTGGTCACGACCGTCGGGACGACAGGATTTGAACCTGCGACCCCTTGACCCCCAGCCACGTCCTTGAAATTCGCTGACCTGCGGAAACAGAGAATCCCCTACAAACTTGGGGTCTGTTGACGGTAGTTTACCGCAGTCCAGGTAACCACCGATACATTCAACTCTCCCAATTTTCTCCCGCTCCCACTACCCGGCAGAAACCATTGCCCGGCGGTCGCAGCAACCCCAATCGCCAACCATCAACAACACCCCCACCACAACCAGCACTGCGAGACAAGTGCCATCCGCTCCCCGGACACGCGTACACCGAGTCTGTGAACAGCACATGGCCAGACGCTCCCCCGTCAGCCCCGCCACGGTGGCCTATCAAGTACCAAGCCCTTGCCGTGACGTGTCAGTCCATCGCGGCGATCTCGGCCGCGCGTCGGTACGCCTGGCGCAGATCGGCTGTGCGTGACCGCGCGGGATGAACACTGTGAACGTAGGCCAGGCTACCCAGCCTCCGATCACGCTGGACTGCCTCTTCCCACACCCGTTTGGCGCAGGCGCCAAGTGCGATCACTCCACGCAGGCTATGCAACGTGTCCAGCAATAGAGGCAGTGCCGAGACGGCAGGCGCGATGCTCCTGTCCCTCTGATAGGGGCGACGGCCAGGGACCGGCGACGTCTTGAGTGCAGTTCAGCGCCGTTCGGCGCGTAGATTTGCTCCCCATTTGCTCCCCCGGGTGCTTGACACTGCTCCCCGGACCGTTCCTCCGTCCGGCGCATTTGTAATGTTTGTAACAATAAGGCACGCAGGTCTGCTGTTGGCGAGGTCATCGACGGGTACTGACATGCTCCGCTTGACTTATGTGGATGGGATTTTCGGCACCCACAACGGTACAAGTGCTACCGGAATAACCGGCCTGTTCCGAGACGACCGACTGGAGGCCGCAACAACCGAATCGCCGAACGTAATGACGCGCAGATGATCTCGACCACGCCGCGAACAGGGTGGAACCCGAGCTAGCGTTGCGCTCTGTTCTGGCGCACCTGCTGACGATGCCGCTCCCAGCGGTCTCGCGCGTCCATGTACTGCTGTTCCCATTCATCCTGCTGCCTTTCGTAGCCCGGCAGCCAGTCTTTGCTCTCCGGGTCGAAGCCCTCGGGATATGTGTAATTGCCTTGCTCGTCATATTCCTCGACCATTCCATACAGGACGGGATCGAAGTGCTCATCGGCGTCGACGAACTCGTCGTCGGCACGCTTAAGTGACAGGGAGATCCGGCGCCGAACCGGATCGATGTCGATGACTTTGAC
>DATAZN010000318.1:0-1751 GCA_036272035.1 Mycobacterium sp.
CGAATCGCGGGTTCGCGACGTTCGCGCCAACGTCGACGTCGCCGGCCACGCCGTCATCGAGAAAGACGCCAACTCGACCATGGTGACCAACTGGACCGTGGCCCCCGCCGGGCCGGGTTCGAGCGTCACCGTCACCACCACTTGGAAGGGTGCCGGTGGTGTGAAGGGTTTCTTCGAGAAGACGTTCGCGCCGCTGGGGCTGAAAAAGATTCAGGCCGAGGTGCTGGCCAACTTGAAGCGGGAAGTCGAGAGCTGACCGCTCAGTGCGCCGGTGTCTGACCACCTAGGAAGGCGGCAACGCCCCTGACCACGGCGTCGGCATACTTCTGCCGGCCGTCTGGGCTTTCCATCAACGCCGAGTCGACCGGGTTTTTCATGTTGCCGCACTCGACCAGGACGGACGGATATTGCGCCAGGTTCAACCCGGCCAGGTCCGACCGCCCGTACAGGCCGTCCTGGCCGATATAGCTGGCCGGTGGGATACCCGAGGCCTGCATCTGGTCGCGCATGACGCGGGCGAGCTGCACCGCGGGTCCGGCCTGGGCCTGGTTGAGCGGCGGCGCGGAATAGTTGACGTGAAATCCCCGCCCACCCGGGGGGCCGCCGTCGGCGTGGATGCTGACGACCGCGTTCGGGTGCAGCGCGTTGGCCATCGCGGCCCGTTGGTCGACGCACGGGCCGACCGTGGAGTCGTCGCCGCGAGACATGGCCGTGCGCGCCCCGAGCGCGTTGAGCGCGGCGCGAATGCGCAGCGTGGTGTCCCAGGTGAAGGTGTGCTCTGGGTAGCCGTCGTTGGTCGTTGTCCCGCTGGCCTGGCAGTCTTTGGTGCCACCGCGACCGGTGGGCACCTGGCGGCTGATGGATGCGTCGTTGGCGCCGTTATGGCCGGGATCGAGGAACACGATCATGCCGGCGATGCTGCCGGGTGCCGCGACCGCGGGCGGGGGAGTCGGTGCGACGGCGACGGCAGCGAGGAGGCCGACGGCTCCCAGCGCCGCGGGAGCCCCGACACGCAGGCGATGAGGTATGCGCACGGCGCCACGTTAGCCCTGGGCCGTCTACGCTTGGAACTCTGACCCGCCTGCACGAGGCAGGCGAAACCAAGTCGATACCAAGACGCAAGGGGACTGTCATGCAACCCGGAGGCCAGCCCGACATGTCGGCGTTGCTCGCCCAGGCACAGCAGATGCAGCAGCAGCTGATGGCTGCCCAGGACCGACTCATCAACTCCGAGGTCCAGGGCAAGGCCGGTGGCGGTCTGGTCGAGGTCACCGTCAAGGGCAACGGCGAGGTGGTCGCGGTGAAGATCGATCCCAAGGTCGTCGACCCCGACGATGTCGAGACGTTGCAGGACCTGCTCGTCGGCGCGCTTAGTGACGCCGCCAAGCAGGTCGCCGCCTTGGCGCAGCAGCAGCTCGGTCCGCTCGCCGGCGGGATGGGCGGCGCGCTGGGCATGCCGGAGTCCTGATCGCGGCGAGATGTTTGAAGGACCGGTCCAGGATCTGATCGACGAACTCGGCAAGCTGCCGGGTATCGGGCCTAAAAGCGCGCAGCGCATCGCTTTTCACCTGTTGTCCGTCGAGCCACCGGACATCGACCGGCTGACGGCTGTGCTGGCCAAGGTCCGCAACGGCGTGCGGTTCTGTTCGGTGTGCGGCAACGTTTCCGACGACGAGCGATGCCGTATCTGCGCCGATCCGCGCCGCGACGGCACGCAGGTGTGCGTCGTGGAGGAGCCGAAGGATGTGCAG
>DATAZN010000319.1:0-20545 GCA_036272035.1 Mycobacterium sp.
GTCGCAAAGTCAATCCCCTTGCTGCGCACCACCAGAAGCCCGGCACGGTCCTCGGTTAGCGCGAGCCGCAGCACGGCGGCGAGGCCGACTCCGATGCCGATCAACAGTGCGCCACGGCGCCAGAAGTTGGCCGCCGCCAGGCTGAACGCCACGACAAAAATCAGCACCACCGTCACGATCGGCCATTGCGGGCGGAGCAGGCTGCGCATGCTCACTGCGCTTCGGCCAACTCGACGACGTTGGTCAACAGGAACGCGCGGGTCAACGGGCCCACGCCGCCGGGATTCGGCGATACATGCCCGGCCACCTCCCACACATCGGGATGGACATCACCAGCTAGCTTGCCGTCTACCCGGCTGACGCCCACGTCGATCACGGCCGCGCCGGGACGCACCATGTCGGCGGTCAGCATGTGCGGCACGCCGACTCCGGCCACGATGATGTCCGCCTGCTTCGTCAGCGCAGGAAGGTCACGAGTCCCGGTGTGGCACAACGTCACCGTCGCATTCTCCGAGCGGCGGGTCAGTAGCAGGCCCAGTGGACGTCCGACCGTCACACCGCGGCCGATGACGACCACGTGCGCGCCGGCGATCTCGACGTCGAAGCGCCGGAGCAGGTGCACGATGCCACGCGGGGTGCAGGGCAGCGGCGCCGACTCCATCAAGACGAGCCGGCCCAGATTCGTCGGATGCAACCCGTCGGCATCCTTGGCCGGATCGACGCGCTCCAACGCCGCGTTCTCATCCAAGTGCTTGGGCAGCGGCAGCTGCACGATGTAGCCGGTGCACTCGGGGTTGGCGTTGAGTTCGTCGATCGTGTCGTTCAGCTTCGCCTGGCTGATGTCGGCGGGCAGGTCGCGGCGCAGCGAGGTGATGCCCACCTTGGCGCAGTCGGCGTGCTTTCCGCGGACGTAGGCCTGCGACCCGGGGTCGTCGCCGACCAGGACGGTGCCCAGGCCGGGCGTCCGCCCTGCCGCGGTCAATGCGGCCACCCGCTCTTTCAGGTCGACGAAGATCTCGTCGCGCGTGACTTTGCCGTCCAATGTGATCGCACCCACGTCTTCCAGTCTGGCATGCGCGCTCGCGATCGCCGCTCGGGCCGGTTGATGGCGACCCGCTTCGTTCGGCACCGCCGAACTTGCGATCGCCATTAGGCTCCTGATCATGTCCGAAGCCCCGGACGTGCTGGCACCGGCGAAGCTCGGGCCCATCACGCTGCGTAACCGCACCATCAAATCCGCGACCTTCGAAGCCCGCACGCCGGGTGCATTGGTCAGCGACGACCTGATCGAATACCACCGGCTGCCGGCCGCCGGTGGGGTCGGCATGACCACCGTCGCCTACTGCGCGGTCTCGCAGGGCGGCCGCACCGAAGGCAACGGGATTTGGATGCGCCCGGAGGCCGTGCCCGGCTTCCGGCGGCTCACCGAAGCGATCCACGCCGAGGGCGCGGCGGTCTGCGCACAGATCGGCCACGCCGGCCCGGTCGCCAACGCCCGCTCCAACAAGGCCACCGCACTGGCCCCGGTGCGGTTCTTCAACCCGATCGGCATGCGGTTCGCCAAGAAGGCCAGCCGCAACGACATCGACGACGTGATCGCCGCGCACGCCAGCGCCGCCCGGCTTGCCGTCGACGCCGGATTCGACGCCGTCGAAGTGCATTTGGGGCACAACTATTTGGCGAGTGCGTTTTTGAGTCCGCTGATCAACCGGCGCAACGACGAGTTCGGCGGCTCGCTGGAGAACCGGGCCAAGGTGGCGCGCGGGATGGTCATGGCAGTGCGACACGCGGTCCAGGATCAGATCGCGGTGACCGCCAAGCTCAACATGTCCGACGGCGTGCGTGGCGGCATCTCGGTCGACGAGGCGATCACCACCGCCAAGTGGTTGCAGGACGACGGCGGATTGGACGCGATCGAACTCACCGCCGGCAGCTCGCTGGTCAACCCGATGTACCTGTTCCGCGGCGATGCCCCGCTCAAGGAATTCGCCGGCGCCTTCAAGCCACCGCTGCGCTGGGGCATGCGGATGACCGGCAAGAAGTTTCTGCGCGAGTACCCGTATCGCGAGGCCTACCTGCTACGCGAAGCCAAGCAGTTCCGCGCCGAGCTGACGATGCCGTTGATCCTGCTCGGCGGCATCACCAATCGCGACACGATGGATCTGGCCATGGCAGAAGGCTTCCAGTTCGTCGCGATGGGCCGCGCCCTGCTGGCCGAGCCCGACTTGATCAACCGGATCGCCCGCGACGGCGCCGGCGTGCAGTCCGCGTGCACGCACTGCAACCGCTGCATGCCGACGATCTACACCCGCACCCGTTGCGTGGTGACCGGGGCGCCCGACGCGTTGGCGCACTGACCTACTGATCCGTCGCCCGTGTCGATCGGAGGCGATCGAGCGGCAGCCGATACAGTCGGTGCAGTGAGCCAAGCAGCTAACGTTGGGGTGATGAGTCACGCCGCACCGCCCGCGCTGACAGTTCGGTACGACGGATCACAACGTACCTTCGCCGCTGGTCACGACATCGTGGTTGGCCGTGATCTTCGCGCCGACATGCGCATCACGCATCCGCTGATCTCCCGGGCACACTTGCTGCTGCGCTTCGACCAGGGTCGCTGGTTAGCCATCGACAACGGTTCGCTGAACGGTACCTACGTCCATGGGCGCCGCGTGCCGGTGATCGACATCCATGACGGCCAGGCCATCAACATCGGCAATCCCGACGGGCCGCAGCTGAGTTTCGAGATCGGACGCCACGACGGTGTCGTGGGTCGGCCGCCGCAGACGTCGTCGATGCCGATCGCCAAATCGCCGACGGCTGCCCGGCCGGTAGCCGCCCTACAGCAGCCACGCCCCGGCGCCGGGCCGAGGCCACCGGGGCCGATCGGCCCGGGACCGTCGCGCCCGTACCCCGGTGCTCCGCCTCCGCCGGGCTACCAAGGCCAGCGCCCGCCGCCCTACCCACCAGGCCCGCAACACCAGGCGCCACCGCCCTTCCGGCAACCCGCGGCCCCGGTGGCTTCGGCTCCTCCCCCGGTGAACCTCCAGCCAAAGACCCAAATGGCACCGCCGGTGATCAGCACGCCACCCGAAGTCGGCAACCTGGCCACCAAGATGATCCAGGCGATCCTGCCCGGCTCGCTCACTCCGGACAAGCCGCCGGGTTCGGCGACGATCGGTCGCGCCAACGACAACGACGTCGTGATCCAGGATGTGCTGGCTTCGCGTCATCATGCGTTCTTGGTCGACTCGCCGCTCGGCACCGAGATCCGCGACGCGCATAGCGTCAACGGCACCTTCGTCAACGGCGTGCGCGTCGGCTCGGCGGTGTTGAGCGAGGGCGACGTGATCACGATCGGCAATATCGACCTCGTCTTCACCGACGGCAACCTGATCCGCCGCACCGAAGCCGCGACCCGCACCGGCGGCCTGGAGGTCAACGGCGTCCACTTCCGGATCGACGGCAAGGAACTCCTGGACGGCATCTCCCTCACGGCGCGGCCGGGAACGCTGACCGCGATCATCGGGGGGTCCGGGGCGGGCAAGACCACGCTGTCGCGACTGATCGCCGGATACACCCGGCCTAGCGCGGGCACGGTCACGTTCGAGGGCCACAACATCCATGCCGAGTACGCGACCATGCGCAGCAGAATCGGGATGGTCCCGCAGGACGACGTGGTGCACCGGCAACTGACCGTCAACCAGGCACTGGGTTACGCCGCCGAGCTGCGACTGCCGCCAGACACCAGCAAAGAGGAACGCGCACAGGTCGTCGCGCAGGTGCTCGAGGAACTCGACCTGACCAAGCACGCCGACACGCGCGTCGACAAGCTCTCCGGCGGGCAGCGCAAACGCGCGTCGGTCGCGCTGGAACTGCTCACCCAGCCGTCGCTGCTACTACTCGACGAGCCGACCTCCGGTCTGGACCCTGCGCTGGACCGCCAGGTGATGTTGATGCTGCGCCAGCTCGCCGACGCGGGCCGCGTTGTGCTGGTGGTCACGCACTCGGTGTCATACCTGGACGTGTGCGACCAGATCCTGCTGATTGCCCCCGGTGGCAAGACCGCCTTCAACGGGCCACCCAGCCAGGTGGGTGAGGCGTTGGGAACCACTAACTGGGCGGATATTTTCGCCAACGTGGGCGCCGATCCGGACGAGGCGAATCGCCGCTTCCTGGAGCAAGGCGGTAGACGAGACTCGCAGGTGCCGGCTCTGGAGAGCCCGGCCGACTTGGGCGAACCCGTGCACAGCGACCTGTTGCGCCAGCTCTCCACGATCGCGCGCCGCCAGGTGCGTCTGGTCATCTCCGACCGCGGCTACTCGGTGTTCTTGGCGGTGCTGCCATTCCTCATCGGCGCTCTGTCGCTGACGGTGAAAGGCCCGAAACCCGGTCTGGGGCCGGCCGATCCGCTTGGGCTGGCGCCCACCCAGCCGCAGTACATCATGGTGCTGCTCAATATCGGGGCTGTGTTCATGGGCACGGCGCTGACCATTCGCGACCTGATCGGCGAGCGACCGATCTTCAAGCGAGAACAGGCGGTCGGCTTATCCACCACCGCCTACCTACTTGCCAAAGTCGCCGTATTCTGCGCATTCGCGACCACGCAGGCGGCGATCGCGACGATCATCGTCAGACTCGGCAAGGGCGCGCCCACCGCGCACCCGCAGTTCTTCGACAACTCGACGTTCTCGCTGTTCGTCACCGTCGCCGGAACCTGCGTGGCCTCGGCCATCCTGGGCCTGATGCTGTCGGCGGTGGCGCAGTCCAACGAACAGATCATGCCGCTGCTGGTGGTGTCGATCATGTCGCAACTGGTGCTTGCCGGCGGAATGATCCCGGTGAGCGGCCGTCCCGGTCTCAACCAGCTGTCGTGGCTGACACCGGGACGTTGGGGTTACGCCGCGGGCGCGTCGTCGATCGACTTCCCGAGCCTGGTCAAGGTCAAGCAGATTCCGACCAACGACCCGATATGGCAGCACTCCAAGCACATCTTCCTGTTTGACATGGGCATGCTCGCCGCGCTGTCGCTGTTCTACGCCGGCTACGTGCGGTGGAGCATCCGGCTCAAGCGTTAGGGCGCCACCGATCGCGCTCGCTGTCCATTCGCAATCCGTGGGCAGCGGCGTAGGCAAGCGCTTGGGCGATGTCGACCCGCGCGCGAGTCAGCGACGCGGTGGTCCATAACGACGGGTCGACGACGGCACCACGCAGGTCGGCGTCATCCAAACGGGTGCCCGTGGTGCGGGCACCGGTCAGGTCGGCGCCGCACAGCACCGCTTTGCGCAGATCGGCTTGCACCAGGCTGGTCTCGCGCAGCCGGCACCCGCTCAAGTCGACACCGCGTAGGTCGTTACCCCCGAGCACCGCCAGCGTGAAGTCCACCTCATCGAGGGTCAGCGGCCGCATGCGACACCGCTCGAATACCGAGCCCAGCATGCTGCACTGACGAAAGGTGCTGTGCCACAGCGTGGTCAGGTTGAATCTGCAGTTGCGAAACGCCGAACCAAGATGCTCCGACTCGGCGAGGTCGACGCCGCTGAAATCGCATTCGGTGAATACCACGCGCTCGGTGCGCAGCCGGCTGAGGTCGTCGTCGCGGAAGTCACGGCCGACGAATTCGCAATCCGTCCAATCCACTACGCGCTGGGCGTCAAGCTTGCTAGCGCGTATTCGCTGACCGCGATCAACGCGTCGGTCGCCGATCTACGATCCCTGGCATCGACGTTGATCACCGGGACGTGCGTGGGCAGCGTCAGCGCTTTGCGCACCTCGGCGGCGGGAAACCTTGGTGTGCCGTCGAATTCGTTCACCGCGATGAGGAACGGCAGGTTGCGGTGCTCGAAGAAGTCGACCGCGGCGAAGCAGTCTTGCAGACGCCGGCAGTCCACCAGGATGACCGCGCCGATCGCGCCGCGCACCAAGTCGTCCCACATGAACCAGAATCGACGCTGTCCGGGCGTGCCGAATAGATAGAGCACCAGATCCTCGTCGAGCGTGATCCGGCCGAAATCCATAGCGACCGTGGTGGTCCGCTTGTCCGGGGTGGCATCCACCATGTCGACGCCGGCGGATGCGTCGGTGACCATCGCCTCGGTCCGCAGCGGCATGATCTCCGAGACCGCACCGACGAACGTCGTTTTACCGGCTCCGAATCCACCGGCGATGACGATCTTCGTGGACGCGGTATCGCGCGACTTCGGCTGCGGCGGGGCCGCATCAAAGCGCTCGTAGGCCACGGAGCGTCCTTCCTATCAGTTCACGGCGTTCATCGCGGGTCGAGCGTTCGGTCAGTGTTCGGTTTACTCGAAGGTAACCCGAACTCACCAGATCGCCGACCAGCACACGCGTGACACCGAGCGGCAAATTTAGCCGAGCCGATATCTCAGCGACCGACGGGCTCTTGACACACAGCTGAACAATCCTGCCCCGCACATCGTTGAGCGGCCAGCGGTGAAACATGGCCGACTGCAGCGTCTGCACCGGCGCTTCCAACGGAATCTCGACGCTGGCCTTGGTCCGTCCGGCCGTCAGGGTGTACGGGCGAACAAGGCTCGCCTCAGACGCAGGCGGCTCGGATCCGGGTGGCTTGCGCTTGTCCATGCCGGCTCACGAATGCGATGGTGCGCGTCGGGTCGATTGCACGACGTTGCCCACCCGTTCGACGAGGACGGCCATCTCGTAACCGATCTGGCCGATGTCACATGACGTCGCGGCCAGCGTTGCCAGATGCGAGCCGTCGCCGACCTGCATCAGCAGCAGGTAGCCGTTCTGCATCTCCACCACCGACTGCAAGACCTGCCCGCCGTCGAACAGTTGCGCCGCGCCGTTGGCCAGGCTGGCCAGGCCAGAGGACACCGCGGCGAGCTGATCGGCCCGCTCCTTCGGCAAGCGCTCACTGGCCGCGATCAGCAGCCCGTCGACGGATACCAGGATGGCGTGCGACACCCCGGGGACTTCACGGGCGAAATTCGACACCAGCCAGTCCAGCGAGTTGTCCGGGGGCGGCGGTGGTTGGAAACCAGAGGTCATTCGTGATCGGTTCCTAGGTCTGTGTCGCGGGCATGCGATCGTCCTGCTCGAACGCCGCTGAAATGACTGCTGATGGAGGCGCGGACGGCGTCGGGGTCTCGCACCGGCGCCTCGTGTGCGGGGGTGCGCCCAGACTGGAATCCGCCGTTAGATGATGCTATCCCGTTGTCCTCGGTGGCGCGGTGGTGCGCATTTCCGTTCTGCTCGCTGTCGGCAGCGCCGGGCACCAGCCGGGCGCCGGGGTCTCGCACCGGCAGACCCTGGTCGGTGTGCGCCTGCACGGGCACGCTCTCGACTTCGGCTGCGGCTGACCAGCCGCGGTCCCATACCGACTGCCAATCCAGATCAGGGCTGCGCGCCAAGTCGTGGGGGTCGACCAGCCATTCCGAGAGCATCCGCTGGTAGATCAGATCCTCCTCGGGTGCCTGGTTCGCCGGCGCCGCGGCCTCGGCGGTCCAGACGTCGTCGGCCTCCGGCAGATCGACCTCAGCCGCCGGTTCCGGCGCGACCGGTGCGTCTTTGGGACGGTGCCGGTTCTCCCGGTTGAACCGCACCCGCGAGCCGAAGAACGACGCGGTGTTCGAAACTGGCTGCGCCGCAGGCTGTTCCGGAGCCGATTCGACGGGTTCTTCGTGCGAGACGGGCGGTGGCTCAGGATGCTCCGGCGCGGCGGCCGGGACGCCGGTGATGCCGCTGCTTCCGGGCCGGCGCCGCGGCAACAAGCTGACCGAAGACTCGGTCGACTCGGAGCCGTTGCGCTCGGTGGTGTCGGCGAGCGAAGTGAATTCTGGGCCGTCGTCGTAGTCCGGCACGGCGGCCGGCGGTTCGGGCAGCGCCACAACGGCCGGCGCCACCGCTGCCGGCTCGTGCGGCGACGGTGCCAGCGGGTCCGCGTCGGCGCCGACCAGCACCGTCGCCGGCAGATAGACCTCCGCCGTGGTACCCGATCGGGCCTCCTCGATCGACGAGCCCCGCAGCCGCACCCGGATACCGTGCCGGTCGGCCAACCGGCCGACGACGAAAAGACCCATGTGGCGAGCGCTGTCGGGGGTGACCTCTCCCCCGGCGCGCAGGCGCATGTTGGCGATGCGGCGGTCGCCATCGGTCATGCCGAGCCCGACGTCGACGATCTGCAGCAGAACCGCCCCGTCGCTACGGAAGCCGGCCGAGACCCGGACCGGTGACGCCGGCGGGGAGTAGCGCAACGCGTTGTCGACCAACTCTGCGAGCAGATGGACGATGTCACCGGAGACCGCGCCGCCGATCGTGCAGTCGGGCACCATCGACGTTTCCACCCGGCGATAGTCCTCGACCTCGGAAGCGGCCGCGTGAATGATCGACGACAGCGGCACCCCAGCGCGCTGATCTCCCCGAGAACCCTGCGCGCCGGCCAGCACCAGCAGGTTGGCGCCGTTGCGGCGCATCCGGGCGGCGAGGTGGTCGAGCCGGAACAGGCTGTCGAGCCGCTCGGGGTCCTCTTCGTTGCGCTCGAGCCGGTCGATCAGCGAAAGCTGCTGGTCGACAAGCGAGCGGTTACGCCGCGACATGGTTTCGAACATGTCGTTGACCAGAAGCCGCAGCCGGGCCTCGTCGCCGGCCAAAAGCAATGCCTGCGTATGTAATTCGTCGACTGCATGCGCGACCTGGCCGATTTCCTCGGTGGTGTGAACGGGCAGCGGCTCGGGCGGCGATTCGTCACCGGCCCGAACGCGGGTGATCTCGCGCTCGAGATCCTCGTGGGCGACCTTGAGGGCACTGTCGCGGAGCACCCGCAGCGGCCGGATCAGCGAACGCGCGACCAGCAGCACGACCAGGAGCGCGGCGACGATGGCCGCTAGCACCACAACGGCGTCGCGGATCGCGGCATTGCGCCGGTTGTGGGCCTGGTCTTCGACGGCCTTGGTCACCCGGGCGGTGGTGTCCTTGATGATCTGCGCGGCGATACCGTCGGTGGTCTGTATTGAGTGCAGCAGGTCCGGGCTGTTGACGAGCACAATGCCCGGATTCGACATCAATCCCATCCGGGTGACCATCTGCTGCTGCAGCGTCTTGGCCTCCTGCGAGCCGACCCCGAGCACTTCGGCCATCCCGAACAACGTCGACGGCTCGGTACCGGCCAAGGTGGTCATCGACGTGCGCAGCTCGGGCTCGGGCAAGTCGGCACCGCGGGTGATCAGCAGTTGCTGCATCATCATCTGGCCGCGGGCCCCGACGGCCCGGCTGAGTCCCTGCGCCGCGGCGCGGATCTTCTCGTTGTCCACGCGCACCGAACCGTCGATCGCGTTCTCGGCGGTCAACAGGATGGGGGCGTAGGTAGTGACTCGTAGCCGCAAACCGAGGTTGTTCGATGCGACGTTGTCCAACAGCGTCTGCCCGCTGTCCAGCATCGCGTCGACCCCCGCGCTCACGTCGGGCGCGACATGGGTCCCGGCCAGCCGGGCCTCCAGCTCATGCTTGCGAGCGTCGTAGTTCTTCTTAGCGCCGTCGGCGTCACCGCCGGTCGAACTCGCCAGCAATGCCACATCGAGCGCCGACATGTATTTGGTAATCGCCGGAACCATCTCGGCGCGATCGGCAGCCAACCGAAGGCGGTGCGCGTCACTTACCGCGTCCGCGACACGCAATCCCCCGAAAACCATTGCCAGTGCCAAAGGCACCGCGACAATTGCCACCACTTTCCAGCGGACCGGCCAATTGCGCAGCGACCAAGGCGGGGGCCGTTTGGTCGATCCGGACTCCGCACCTTGGTTGTCTGCGATGGGAGTTTTGGCCGGTGAGATCGCCCGCGCGGCGCGGGCAAACATAGTCACTGGACCAGCGCGGTGTTAGCGTCCGCTCCGCTGAATCGCAGTCTTAGCGCGTCGTTCATGAGACTTCCTGCTAATTGCGCTCACCCCGAGCGACGGGCAAGCAAGATACGCCTGGCAATTGCACGAGTATGCCAGGCTGCGGCTGCAGAGACCACAATTCTTACTGAACAGACAGAGTTCACCGACCGGCGTCAAGCGCCGCCGACGATAGCCGAGCAAATTTTCTGCACTCGGATTTCTCAGCAACTCGGCCGCCCCAATAAAGGTGCTCAGAGACCGCCGCACTGTGCCGGGCCGCTGAAGATCGTCGCCCAGGGCGGGCAACTGGGGTCACGCGGCTTCGGGCCGGTCTCTGCCTGCATGTGTGGGCCGGGCGGGAAATCCTGGTCGGCGAAGTGGTAGTCGTGACAGCCACCGTTGTCCCAATCTCCCAGGACACCATGGCCGGGCATGGGCTGGCCCGGACACCAGCAGGCCGAATATTGACTGCAGCCGGGCGGGTTGGCCCGAGCAATTCCTGCGGCCAGTCCCAGTCCGGCGAACCCGAGGCCGCCGCATACTGTCACCGCCGCTGCGCATCCTGCGATTAGTCGGTTCATAAACCTGAGATTGTGCTCGCACGCGGCATCGCGCGCATCGGGCAATCGCCCCATTAGCGGTTACGGTGTGTTGTGTTCAAGCTGCTGTTTTACTCCCCGCGGATCGCACCCAATACGGGCAATGCAATCCGCACCGCGGCGGCCACCGGAGCAGAATTACACCTCGTCGAACCGCTGGGCTTCGACCTGTCCGAGCCCAAGCTGCGCCGGGCGGGGCTGGACTACCACGACCTCGCCTCCGTCACCGTCCATGCGTCACTGGATGACGCTTGGAAGATGCTCTCACCGCAGCGGGTGTTCGCCTTCACCGCGCACGCGACGCATCTCTACACCGACGTCGGCTACCGGGCCGGCGACGTGCTGATGTTCGGCCCGGAGCCCACCGGCCTGGACTCGGCGAGGCTGGCCGACCCACACATCACCGAGCGGGTGCGCATTCCGATGCTGGACGGACGGCGTTCGCTGAATTTGGCCAACGCCGCCGCGATCGCGGTGTACGAGGCATGGCGGCAGCAGAGTTTCCCAGGCGCCGTCTGAGCGACTCGGGTGCGAGAGATTTACCAGCTGTTCCAGTGCGTCAACTCTTCGGCCGGCAACCGCTTGGCAGGCTTGAAATCGGTGCCCTTGGTGTAGGCGATCGGAAACAGGCCGCCCTGGCTGTACTTGTCGTAGGGGATACCGAGCAGCTCGGCGACCTTCTGCTCACCGCCACGAATCAGATGCAGCGTCGTCCAACAGGTGCCGAGCCCGCGCGACCGCAGCGCCAGGCAGTAACTCCAGACCGCCGGGAACAGTGACGCCCAGTATCCCGCTCCGCCCATCGGCTGCTTGTCTTCGCGACCTTCGATGCACGGGATCATCAGCACAGGCGCTTCGTGGATGTGCTCGGCGAGATAGGTCGCGGAATCCCTGACCGCGCCCATCCGCTCGCCTCGGGTGTCCCCCTCGCGGTATTCGGGCGACGGCGAGCTCAGATAGCCGCGGGCGTTGGCAAGATAAATCTCGCCGATCGCCTTCTTCTTCTCCGCGTCCTCGACGAAAACCCATTGCCAGCCTTGTGAATTGGAGCCGGTAGGCGCCTGCAGCGCCAAATCGAGGCATTTCATCAGAACGTCGTGCGATACCGGCTTGTCGAAGTCGAGACGTTTGCGGACCGAACGGGTGGTGGTGAGAAGTTCGTCGACAGAGAGGTTAAGGGCCATGAGCGCGAGATTACTCATGCCGTGGAGTCACACTGTTCCCGCCTGCACCGTCAGCTGACCACTAGGTGGTGCTGGAAATCGCACCACATGCGATATCACTGGCGGCGCGACAGTAGGTGATATCGCATATGGTCCCGAATCGAAAAAAGCATCAGACCCGAGACATGCGGCACAAGATGCTGCTGAGCCTCGTGGGGTTTGGCGGTCACCGGAAGTCGCGGGACTTCGACCCGATCTTCAGGGTGAGCTTGGCGAACCGCTCGGCCATGATGGTGACTGCGCCACTGGCATTTTGGACCTGACCGCGGACCAGCAGCGCCGGTGCCGTCTGCGCCAGCTTGCGGTGCCGCGCCCACACCCCCGGTGTGCAGAGCACATTGACCATTCCGGTCTCGTCCTCGAGGTTGATGAACGTCACCCCTTGAGCCGTTCCCGGTCGCTGCCGGTGGGTGACCGCGCCGGCGACCAGCACCCGGTCGCCGTCGGGCACCGACAACAACTCAGCTGCGGGCACCACCCCCATCTCGTCAAGATCTGACCGCAGGAACTGGGTCGGGTAGCTGTCCGGCGAGATGCCGGTGGCCCACACGTCGGCCGCGGCCAACTCCAACTCGCTCATCCCGGGTAGGGACGGGATATGTGACGACGAGCCCACCCCGGGTAGGCGTTCCGGGCGTTGGGTGGCTGCCGCGCCGGCCGCCCACAGCGCCTCACGCCGCGACATCCCGAAGCAGCGCAGCGCGCCTGCGGTGGCCAGTGCTTCGGTCTGCGGCACCGACAGCTGGACCCGAGTCGTCATATCTAGCAGAGAACTGAAGGGGCCATTCGCTTTTCGCTCCTCGACCAGCTTTTCGCCTAGGTCATCTCCGATATGACGGACGCCGCCCAGCCCCAGCCGCACTTCGGTTCCGGAATTCTCCAAGGTGGCATACACCAGACTGGCGGCCACACACGGACCGTGCACCGTCACCCCATGTCTGCGGGCGTCGGCCACCAGCGACTGCGGCGAGTAGAAGCCCATCGGCTGTGCACGCAGCAGTGCCGCGCAGAACGCCGCGGGGTGATGCAGCTTGAACCACGACGAGTAGAAGACCAATGACGCGAAGCTCAGCGAATGGCTTTCCGGGAAACCGAAATTGGCGAACGCCTCCAGCTTTTCGTAGACCCGGTCGATCACCTCGTCGTCGGCACCATGCAATCGCCGCATACCGTCGAAGAATCGGCCGCGCAGCCGTTGCATGCGTTCGGTCGACCGCTTGGAGCCCATAGCACGCCGCAACTGATCGGCCTCAGCGCCGGAAAAGCCGGCGCAGTCCACCGCGAGCTGCATCAGCTGTTCCTGAAACAGCGGAACTCCCAACGTCTTCCGCAGCGCGGACTCCATCGACGGATGGTCGTAGACGACTGGGTCGATGCCGTTGCGCCGCCGGATGTACGGGTGCACCGAGCCACCCTGGATCGGCCCAGGGCGGATCAACGCGACCTCGACCACCAGGTCGTAGAACACCCTCGGCCGCAACCGTGGCAGGGTGGCCATCTGCGCGCGCGATTCCACCTGGAACACCCCGACGGAATCGGCGCGGGACAGCATTTCGTACACCGCCGATTCGGACAGATCCAACGTGGCCAGGTCGACCTCGATGCCTTTGTGCTCGGCCACCAGGTCGATGGCATAGTGCAGCGCCGAAAGCATACCCAGCCCGAGCAGGTCGAATTTCACCAAACCGATTGCCGCGCAATCGTCTTTATCCCACTGCAACACGCTGCGGTTCTCCATACGTGCCCACTCGACCGGGCAGACGTCGGCGATCGGCCGATCGCAGATCACCATGCCGCCGGAGTGGATGCCCATGTGCCGAGGCAGGTTCTGGATCTGCTCGGCCAACTCGATCACCTGCTCGGGAATGTCTTCGATGTCCGACGGGCGCCCACTCCAGTGGCTGATCTGTTTGCTCCACGCGTCCTGCTGCCCCTGCGAGAAACCCAGGGCACGAGCCATGTCGCGCACCGCGATCCGGGAGCGGTAGGTGATCACGTTGGCGACCTGAGCCGCATAGTCGCGGCCGTATTTGTTGTAGACGTACTGGATGGCCTTTTCGCGCTGATCCGACTCGATGTCGATGTCGATATCGGGTGGGCCGTCGCGGACCGGCGACAGGAACCGCTCGAACAACAGCTCGTTGGCCACCGGATCGACCGCGGTGACGCCAAGGGCATAACAGACCGCCGAATTGGCCGCCGATCCCCTGCCCTGACACAGAATGTTGTTCTCCCGACAGAACCGGGTGATGTCGTAGACCACCAAGAAGTAACCCGGAAACTGGAGTTGGGCAATGATTTCCAGCTCACGCTCGATCTGGGCATACGCTTGGCGCGCATGGGCCCGCGGGCCGTAGCGACGCTGAGCCCCCGCCATCGCCAGCTCGCGCAACCAGCTGTCTTCGGTATGCCCGGGCGGAACGTCGAACGGCGGCAGCTTCGGGGCGATGAGCGCCAGACCGAATGCACACTGCTCGCCGAGTTCGGCCGCGGCAGTCACCGCATCGGGACACTGCGCGAATAGCCGTGCCATCTCATCACCGGAGCGAAGATGCGAACCGCCTAGCGGGGCGAGCCAGCCGGCGGCCTCGTCCAGCGACTTCCTGGCCCGTATCGCGCCCATGGCCATCGCCAGCCGGCGCCGCGACGGCCCGGCGAAATGCGCGCCGGTGGTCGCAACGCTGCCGAGGCCGAATCGCTTTGCAAGTATGGCTAATTCGGCGTTGACTTCGTCGTCACCTGGGCAGCCGTGATGGGTCAGCTCGATGCTCACCCGGTTAGAGCCGAACCGGTCCACCAGATCGGCCAACGCCGCCGAGGCCGCCTCCGGTCCACCGGTGGCCAGCGCGGAGCGGACGTGGCCTTTGCGACAACCGGTCAAGATGTGCCAGTGCCCGCCCGCCGCGCCGGTGAGCGCATCGAAGTCGAAACTCAGCTTGCCTTTCTCACCGCCGGCCAGATGTGCCGCGGCCAACTGTCGCGACAATCGGCGATAGCCTTCCGGCCCGCGCGCCAACACCAGCAGATGCGGACCCGCCGGATCGGGATCGTCGGTCCGGGCGCCGGATCCCAACGACAATTCGGCGCCGAACACCGTGTGCATGTCCAACTCCACCGCCGCTTCGGCGAACCGCACCGCCCCGTAGAGGCCGTTGTGATCGGTAAGCGCGATGGCCCGCAGGCCGAGTCGGACCGCCTCCTCGACCAGTTCTTCCGGGGCGCTGGCTCCATCGAGAAAGCTGTACGCCGAATGCGCATGCAGCTCGGCATACGCGACCGACGAACGCATCGGCCGGCCGTCGTCCGGCGGCTGGTATGCCATCCGCTTGCGCGACCAGGGCGCCTCATCGGCCGGAGTCCACACGGTTGGCGTCCCGGAACGGCGCGGTTTACCGGAGAGCACCCGCTCCATCTCCGACCAGCCCGGCGGCCCGTTGCTGAAACCCACGCGGCCCAGTCTATCGAATATATGTTCGATAGACTGAAGTGTCTTCGCCACGCGCCAGGACCGCACATAGCCGTCCAGAAAATTGAGTAGCCGGTTACTTAATCGATCCCGATCGGCCGACGAAATACTGAAACGCCAGGATCACAGCGGGAAGGACAGACGATGGCCGGATTTCGGGTGGGCATCATGGACTTCAATCTCGTCTCACGCCCGACGCCCGAGAGTTTGACACGAGCCTCTTACCTGAGTGGGTTAACCAACCGCGTCGACTCGTTGTGGGTTCCTGACCATCTCAACGGATTGTTCCCGCGTTCGTTGTGGAAGCAGAAATATTGCGGTGCAACCAAGCTTGTACCAACCCTCGATGCGTACATGGAGCCGTGGACCATGCTCGGGCACCTCGCCGCTCGCAATCGAGCGGGTCGCATGCATCTCGGTACAAGTGTGACCGACACCGGTCGACGCAACCCCGCCGTCACTGCCCAGGCCGCGGCGACGCTGCACCTACTCACCCGCGGCCGGTCAATTCTGGGCATCGGCCCGGGCGAACGCGAAGGCAATGAGCCCTACGGGGTTGATTGGTCCAAACCGGTTGCGCGGTTTGAGGAGGCGATGGCCACTATCCGCGCGCTGTGGAGTTCGAGAGGCCAACTCGTCAACCGCGACTCGCCCTACTTCCCGCTGCGAAACGCGCTATTTGATCTGCCGCCCTATCGCGGTAAGTGGCCCGAGATCTGGATCGCAGCCCACGGCCCGCGCATGCTGCGCGCCGCAGGCCGCTACGGCGATGGCTATTTCCCGGGCTTCCCGCACCGGCCCGAGGACTACGCACAACGGCTGGAAATCGTTCGGGCCGCCGCCTCCGACGCCGGGCGCGACCCGATGTCCATCACTCCCGCTGTGTGGTTGCCGGTGATCACCGGTCGAAGCCGTGACGACGTCGATGAAGCGCTCGACTCCGAAATCATCAAGTTCTGGGGGCTGTCGGCTTCCGATGAAGATCACCGACGTCATGGCGCTCAGCACCCGCTGGGCGCCGGGTTCTCTGGGGCACAGGATCTGCTGCCGTTCAACATGGACGAGCAAACGGCCCTATCCCATGTCGCTCAGATTCCGCCGGCGCTCCTGCGGGAGACAACGCTGACGGGGACACCCGAAGAGGTCCTCGAGCGGGCCGCGCAGTGGCGCGACTGCGGAGTCCGTTACATGGTGTTGACCAACGGCGGGCCCTTACAGCGGAGCCTGCGCAAGGGGCTGCTGTCGGTGCAACCGTTCAGCAAAATCATCCGCGGGCTGAAGAAGCTCTAGCTGCGTCCCATCCTCCAGAACTTAAGACTTCCCCGCCATACTTTCACCGGTGTGCGCTCCGTTTGTGCCCCCGGTAAATCGTCGGCCACAAAACGGCTGATCCGATCCGTGTGAGGCGGTCTAGCGGTCCAAGTTTTCGCAAGAAGTTGACCAAATCGCGGGTAAGATCCCTATATGAGAAGGACTTTCGTCGCTACATTCACGGTCGGGTTGATCCTCGCACTGTTCGGTCTGATCTGGGCGCTCCAAGGATTCGGAGTGCTTGGTGGTAGCCAGATGAGCAACACCACTACCTGGTCCATCACTGGTCCGATCACGGCGCTGATCGGGATCGTGATTGCGGTTGTCAGCTGGCGAAAGCTCTCGTCGAAATAGACCGTGTGCCAGCCCCTGTACTGCAGCCGATATACGCACGCCTGATGACCCGCGTGGGTCACAACCTCGAGCATGGTCGCTGGTTCTCCACCCCGACGACGAACCCATAACACTGTCAGCATCCGTAACGCGGATACACGTCATCCGACTGAAATGTTCTGCGCCGGAACACTCTTGGCGCGGCGTGAGAAAATGCTCAGAGATTCTCAGACAGCCGGTTTCTTCTACACCCGTCGAGTCGAGACGAACCACGTTGCCACACAACCGACCCCAGTTGTTTACACGATTTAATATTGCCGCCACCTCTGACCACTGGTCAGCGCCAATACTCGAACACAACCCAAGCGACGAAACGGCGGTGATGGCTCGTGGAGCAACTCAATACGCTCGACGCGGGTTTCCTGATGGCCGAGGATTCGGACCGTAATGTCAGTTTGGCAATCGGCGGAATCGCGATCATCGACGGGTCCGCGCCCGACTTTGAAGAATTCAAAAGTGTTCTGGCAGAGCGTATTCAGACAATTCCGCGCTGCACGCAGATGCTGCGCACCCAGCCCTTCGACGTCGGTGCGCCGCACTGGGTCGACGATCCGGGATTCGATCTCAGCCGCCACGTGCGCCGGGCCGCGGTGCCCCGGCCGGGCGGTGACACCGAACTGTTCGGAGTTGTCGCCGACGTGCTGGAGCGCCGCCTGGACCGGGATCGCCCGCTGTGGGAATGCTGGGTCATCGAAGGCCTGAAAGACAATCGGTGGGCGATGCTGATGAAGATCCACCACTGCATGGCCGACGGCATATCGGCGATCCGCATCCTCAGCCGACTGTGCGACGACATCGAGGGCGACCCGTTCGCCCGGCCCGTCGCGACGCGGACCACCCGACGCCCGCACCTGAAGCCGGTGCCCGACCACCCGCCGCGCAACAACCCGCTGAACAACCTCTGGCGAACCGCGACCGGCATCACCGATGCGGCCGCCCGGACGGTTAGCGGCACGGTCGACATCGCCACGAGTCTGCTACGGCCGACACCAGGTTCGTCGCTGGTCGGTCCGGTCACGGCGATGCGCCGTTACCGCGCCGTGCGAGTCCCACTCGCCGACGTCGAGCAGGTCTGCCGGAAATTCGACGTGACCATCAACGACGTCGCGCTGGCGGCGATCACCGAGGGTTTTCGCTCCGTGTTGTGCCACCGCGGCGAGGAACCGCGGTCGGACTCGCTGCGCACACTGGTGCCGGTCTCGGTGCGTTCAGCCGACGCGCTCGACAAGCCCGGCAACCGCCTTTCGATCATGCTGCCCTACCTGCCCGTCGAGGAGGGCGATCCGATCCAGCAGTTGCTCACCGTGCACAGCCGGCTGACCCGGACCAAGCAGGGCGGTCAGCGACAGGCGGGCAACATGGCGGTGTCGGCGACGAGTTATGTCCCGTTCATGTTGTCCTCGTGGTTGATTCGATTGCTCACCCGGCTGCCGCAGCGCGGCATCGTGACACTGGCCACCAATGTCGCGGGTCCACACCGCCGGCTGGAGATGATGGGCCACAAGGTCGCCCGCCTGCTTCCGATTCCACCGATCGCGCTGCAGCTGCGTACCGGTGTCGCGATCCTGAGCTACGCCGACGACTTGGTGTTCGGTATCACCGCGGACTACGACGTCGGATCCGACATCGATGAACTGGCCGACGGCATCAAGATCGCCGTCGCGCGCCTGGACATGCTCACGCAGGATTCGCTTCTGCTGTTCGACAGGAAATCGGTCTGACGGTCACCGACTAACCTGACTACCGGCACCGCGACGACGGGCCGGGAAGGCAGGGCGGGCAATGTCGGTCATCATCGACCCGCGCCGCCTGGACGCGGTGCTGTTCGACCTCGACGGCCAGCCCGATGCCACGGTCACGGCGCGACTGCGCGACGCCGGCGTGCGCGTCGACAGATCCGACGCCACTGCGTTGGTCGAGTCGGCCAACCGGCTAGCGGTGCGGCCTGGCCGGTGCGCTGTCGTCGCATCTACCGAAGCTGGGGTGAGGGCCGCGCGGGCCGGCGGATTCGCATTGGTGGTCGCGATCGACTCGACCGGAGCACTGAACAGCCGCGGCGCCGACACCGTGGTCTCCGATGTGCGCGAGATCGATGTCCGCACCGGGGACCGACGGATGTCCGAGCTGCCCGATGGTCTGCAGGCGCTGGATCTGACAACCGAACGACAGCCCGCGGTGTTCTACGACTTCGACGGCACGCTGTCCGAGATCGTCGAGGATCCTGACTCGGCCCGACTGGTTGACGGCGCTGCCGATGCGCTGACATCGCTGAGCGCCGCATGCCCGGTGGCGATTCTCAGCGGACGCGACCTGGCCGACGTGCGCGAGCGGATCGGCCTGCCCGGACTTTGGTACGCCGGCAGCCACGGCTTCGAGCTGACCGGACCCGACGGCACACACCACCAGAACCCCGAGGCGGCGGCAAGCATCCCGGTGCTGGCCGGGGCGGCCGCTGACTTGGCCGACCAGCTAGGGCACATTCCCGGTGTGGTGGTGGAGCACAAGCGATTCGGGGTCGCCGTGCACTACCGTAACGCCGCCCGTGACCGAGTCGGCGAGGTGGCCGCGGCGGTGCGAACCGCCGGGCAGCGAACCGCGCTTCGCGTCACGATGGGCCGTGAAGTCATCGAACTACGTCCAAATATCGACTGGGATAAGGGAAAAACGTTGCACTGGGTGCTCGATTACATCCGCGACAACGAAGGAGCCGGCCCGCTCCTGCCTATCTACCTCGGCGACGACATCACCGACGAGGACGCTTTTGATGCGCTCGACGACGACGGCATCGCGATCCTGGTGCGTCACAGCGACGACGGGGACCGCGCCACCGCCGCGCGCTACGCGCTGGACGATCCCGCCCGGGTGCGGGAATTCACCGAGCGACTCGCCCACCGGCTCGCGCACTGATCACAGGACCGCTTGCGACTGAATGGTTTTGGCGGCAAGTTTGCCGTCATCGCCGCGAATCTCCGTTTCGACCACGATGACCCGCTTGCCGATGTGCAGCGGGTGGCTGTGCGCCTTGATGGTGCCGGAGCGGGTGGCGGCGAAGAAATTGGTCTTGGATTCGATGGTCGCGGTCCCGCCCGCGCCCTCGGGGAGATTTAAGAATGCACACACCGCCCCCGACGAGTCCGCCAGGGCCATGACGATCCCGCCGTGCAGCACGTCGTTGCCGGTGCACAGATTCGGCGCCCAATCCAGGCTCAGCACAACCTCGTTCGGGACGGCGGTGTCGGCGGTGATGCCCAGCGTCACGCACAGCGGCACGAGCGAATGAATCATTTCGGTTGCGGCGTTGTCGGTCACGTATTCAGCCTCTCATTGCCTGCAGTACCTCGGCGGTGGCCGCGTCGGCGGGATAGAACGACTCGATCGCCACTTCGGCGACGGTCACATTCAGCGGCGCGCCGACGACCGCGGTCATGCTGAAGAACGCCAACTCGTTTCCGTCGTGCCGTAGGCGCAACGGAACGGCGACATCGGTGAGCTCGGGCCGGATGCAGTGAGACCCGCAGCGCATTCACCGGCGGCGTGAGCAGTGTGGGGTCACATCCGTCGGTGAGCACCGCGACGGCGGCGTTGCCGTCGAGCATTTCCCACCACCGGTTGACGACCAATGCCGGATACGGCTCGTGGCCGGTGAGGATCTGACGCAGCGCCACCCGCAGCCGCGCCAGTTCCGGTTCGTCGAGC
>DATAZN010000320.1:0-6639 GCA_036272035.1 Mycobacterium sp.
GTCGGCTGGCCGCGGTCAGGGGTCCGAGGGCGGCGGCGAGGGTCAAGAGTTGCGTGATCACGACGACCACAGCCGTCAGTCCCAACGTGACTCTGGCGTTGGCCCGGATGTAAACGGCCGCGCCGTTGTAGATGTCGCTTAGGCTCAATGGCCGCAACGGGATGATTCCCGGCGCCCACGCCCGGCGGACCTGCGGTGGCGGCGGTACGCCGTAACCGGGCTGGGGAGGGTAACCGAATTGCTGGGCGTAATGAGGCTGCCAGCCGTAGCCAGGCTGCGGTGGATAGCCGGGCGCGGGGTGCCAGGGGTAGCCCGGCGGCGGATATCCCATTGCTGGATAGCTCGGCGGTGGGTATGGGGCGGGAGGGTAGCCGATCGGCGGGTGACCGCTATACGGGTAATCAGGTGGCGGCGCGCTCACCTGGTGCAGCCGCCGTCAACGTCAATCATGGTTCCCATACTGTCGAGCACCCGGGCATTTCTCAACGTGCCGCGGTGTTTGCGGGCCTCGGCGTCCGACGGTGGCGCTGCGCGTAGCGTCTCCGTCATGGCGGAACTCAAGACCCGGTTGCGGGCGGATCTGACCGATGCGATGAAGGCCAAGGACAAGCTGCGCACGGCGACGCTGCGGATGCTGGTGGCCGCGATCCAGACCGAGGAGGTTTCCGGCAAGCAGGCCCGGGAGCTCTCGGACGACGAGGTATTGAAGGTACTGGCCAAAGAGGCCCGCAAGCGCGGCGAGGCGGCAGAGATCTACACCCAGAACGGCCGTGGCGAGCTCGCGGCCAACGAGCACGCCGAAGCCCGGGTGATCGACGAGTATCTGCCGACCCCGCTGACCGACGCCGAGTTGGCCGACGTCGCTGACACCGCAATGGCACAGGTCGCCGAGGAGTTGGGCGAGCGGCCCGGCATTAAGCAAATGGGCATGGTGATGAAGGCGGCCACTGCGCTGGCGGCCGGCAAAGCGGACGGGGCGCGGCTGTCGAAGGCGGTCAAAGACCGTCTCTGAAGCCCAGCGGGTCGTTTGCCTCGGCGTCGCATGGGTATCCGAATCGTATGACACGGTTCGGCTATACCTTGATGACAGAGCAGAACGGCCCCAAAGACCTTGTCCAGTATGCGATATCGGCTGAACACCGAGGTTTCGACTTCGAGGTTACCAGCGATCACTTTTCACCGTGGCTGGCATCGCAAGGTCACGCGCCCAATGCGTGGGCGGTGCTGGGCGCGGTAGCGCAGGCTACCGACCGCGTCGATCTCTATACCTACGTGACCTGTCCGACCATGCGCTATCACCCGGCGGTCGTCGCGCAGCAAGCGACGACCGTTCAGATTCTCGCCGACGGCCGGTTCACCCTGGGTCTGGGCAGCGGCGAAAACCTCAACGAGCACGTGATCGGCAAGGGCTGGCCGGCGATCACCCAGCGGCAGGACATGCTGCGCGAGGCAATCGAGATCATTCGTGCGCTGTTCGGCGGCGATCTGGTCGACTGGCGAGGCGACTACTACCAGGTGGATTCCGCCAAATTGTGGGACCTGCCCGATGACCCGGTCGGCATCGGGGTCGCGATGGGCGGAAAGCGGGCAATCGAGAGGCTCGGCGTTCTCGCCGACCATCTGATCGCGGTGGAACCTGACGGGGATCTCGTGCACGAGTGGCATTCCGTTCGCCAGGCCAACGGGCTGGCCGGGGGCGGCCGGATCGTCGGTCAGATCCCGATTTGTTGGGATCCTGATCGGGATGCGGCCATTCAACGCGCTCACGACCAATTCCGTTGGTTCGGCGGTGGATGGAAGGTGAATGCCGACCTGCCCACACCAGCCGGTTTTGCGGGTGCGACGCAGTTCGTCCGCCCCGAGGATGTTGCCGACAGCATTCCATGCGGCCCGGATTTGGACGCGATCGTCGATGCGGTCCGCCCGTACTGGAAGGCGGGCTTCACCGACATCGCGCTCTTGCAAATCGGCGGCGAGTCCCAAGACGAATTCCTCAAAGAAGCCGCCGAGCCGCTGTTGGCGGCGCTTCGGTCGGAAGGAGGCCGCTAGATGTTGAACACATTGCAAGGCAAGAAGGTAGCGATCTTGGCTGCCGATGGTGTGGAGAAGGTCGAGCTGGAACAGCCGCGCTCGGTGCTGGCCGAGAACGGCGCCCAGGTTGAGCTGCTGTCGCTGAAAACCGATGACATACAAGCACGTAACCATGATCTGGAGCCGGCCGGAACATTCCGAGTCGATCGGACGGTATCGCAGGCATCCGTCGACGAGTTCGACGCCCTCGTTCTACCCGGGGGCACGGTGAATCCGGACAAGCTTCGACTGGATAGTTCGGCGGTGTCGTTCGTGCGGGACTTCGTGAATTCCGGTAAGCCCGTCGCCGCCATCTGCCATGGGCCCTGGACCCTTGTGGAGGCGGGTGTGGTGGCGGGACGAACGGTGACTTCGTATCCGAGCATCCGCACCGACTTGCGAAATGCCGGCGGCAAAGTCGTCGACGAGGAGGTAGTCGTCGATCGGAATCTGATCACCAGCCGGTCGCCGTCCGATCTCCCAGCGTTCTGCGCCGCCATCGTCAAGCAGCTCGAGCAAGCTCCGGCGCGTACCTGAATAGTTCGCTGGCGAATCCGGTTTCGAGACCGTGGATTGTGGGAATTTGCACCTACAAGCCGTGATCATCATGGCCATCAGAATTTCGAAAGGCCGAAGTGACCATCGCTTATCCCGCATCGAGCAATTCGCTCGATATCGACGGTGTCTACCCCCCGCAACACGACTCGCAATTGCTGATCGACAGCTTGGAGAAAACCGAATTAGCGCCGGGGCGCCGGGTATTGGATTTCTGTACAGGAAGCGGCGTCGTCGCGATTGCCGCCGCCGAACTCGGCGCCGCCAGCGTGATCGCG
The DNA here is from genome assembly GCA_036272035.1 of Mycobacterium sp. Classification (GTDB taxonomy): domain Bacteria; phylum Actinomycetota; class Actinomycetes; order Mycobacteriales; family Mycobacteriaceae; genus Mycobacterium. Next base: position 2,904 of record DATAZN010000320.1, read on the forward strand.
TTGGACATCTGCCCCCGCGCGGTGCTCTGCTCGCAGGGCAATGCCGTGTATGCGGGTGTCGACATCGACGTTAGTGAAGGGTCCTGTTCCAGCGCTTTGGATTACGCACCCTTCGATCTCATCGTGTCAAATCCGCCTTACGTGCCCACCCCGCCGGCCGGGGACACCGATGTCATCCCGATCACCGCGGGTCCCGCACGGGCATGGGACGCGGGCGTCGACGGGCGGATGGTCCTGGATCCGTTGTGTGAGTCGGCGGCCGGGCTGCTGGACGCCGGCGGCTCGATGTTGCTGGTGCAGTCGGCGCTGTCCGGGGTCGAGAAGTCGCTGAACTCGTTGCGGTCAACTGGATTGGAAGCCGAAATTGTTGCTTACCAGGTGATTCCATTCGGCCCGGTGCTCTCGGCACGGGCCGGTTGGCTGACCGTTACCGGCCAGATCAAGCGGGGCTGCCGGACGGAGGAACTCGTGGTTATCCGGGCGGACAAGCCGTGACCGAGCGCCTGCGGGTGCAGGTGATACCGAACGGGCCGGTGTTGATACCCGGGCCGGTTCGCATCGAGACACCGGGCGGCGACGTCGTCGAGTCCGACCGATTCCTGGTCGCTGTGTGCACGTGTCGCCGGAGTAAAGACTACCCGATGTGCGACACTAGCCATCGACGTTGTCAGCCTGCAGCGCAGGAGAATTCAGCTAATCGGCCTTAGTAGGGACGTCTCGTCGGCCTTCCATGACGCCATGATGACGTCGGCCAGCCGGTCCTCGACCGCAGCATGCGCGCGAATCCCAAAGACCACATCGCGGTCCAGATGCGGTTCTCGTGCAACGAGATAGCCGACGACGTCATTGCGCACCACCTGCTCGTGCACCGCGTCGGCCTCGACGTGTTCGCGATAGAACGCAACGCATTCCGGCGGAGCGTTCAGTCGTTGCAGCGCTTCCACCAACCGGCGTGACCCTGGCGACGAGGTGATCTCCGTCGAGGCGAAATGTCCGACGGTAGCGCCGCGGAACTGGCGATGCAAGCCGAACAGCGACATCAGATTCACCACTGCCAGCGACTCGGCGGGAACCTTTTCCAGGTACGCCAGGTACGCCGCATCCAGTTCGGCCGCGGTCAGCAGGTCGGCGAACAGCTGCTGATGGAGTCGGGCGCCCTGCCCTGCTCCGTATTCGTCGAATTCGACTGCGACGAAAGACGCTTTAGCCTGACCAGTCAGACGGGGGATCGCCCAGGCGTGCGGGTCCCCCTCTTTGAGGTGGTACAGCGATCGATGCACGAAGTATTCGCGCATCTGTTGCCATGTCCCAGTGTCGCGTAGCCAATATGAAGGACCAGCCCCGTCCGCGGATTCGATTGATAGGGTGCTCATTTCGGCTGCGGCGGTGCGGTCGGGTTCGATCGTGCCCACGTCGCGACGCACTTCGGCCAGAAATACGCGCTCCAATTGCTCACGCAGATGGAGTAATCCGGGATTCCACTCCCATGTCGGGTCGACACCGGCGAATCCGCGGTAGTGCAGTTCGTAGCACATGTACAGCGCTAGTTGCAGATCCAGGCCGTAGGGATCCGGGTCGCCGACCGATGCGATGATGCGGGCCAGCTGATCGTGCGGTGCGGGTTCGGTGAGGTTTCGCCGCACGGCCAACGATAGCGGCCCGCGCGCAGCCGGCAATGAAGGTTCGACCACCGTTGCCTGTGGGTGAGTCACGGAGGTGTGTACCCGCGAACCGGCACTCGTCAAACGGGCCAATCGCACCCGGTCAGCTCGACAGACATGTCCCACAGCTGACGGGCCATCGCGGCGTCACGCGCTTTGGCGCGCGGCTTGGTCACTTTCGGCTTGCCCCATTGATTGAACCGCGGCGCAAGATAGCTGCCGCTGGGCAGGTCGGTGGTCACCGCCTGAATTGTTGACCGCGCGCCGGTCTCCGCGCTGTGGGCTGGGAAGCCGCGGAGGGTGTGGTCGCGAATCCACGGCACCACGCCGGTGGCGTCCCGGGTGATGTCGGTATTCGTTGCGCCCGGATCAGTCATATAGGTCCGCACGCCGCGGCTGGTCAGCTCGTGATTGAACAGCATGACCGCCAACTTGGACTCCCCATAAGCCGACCATTTCGAGTACTTGCGGTTGTGCCAGTTCAAATCGTCGAGGTGCAGGCGGCTTATGGCATAGGCCGAGCTGACCACCGAGATCACCCGGTCTGTGATCCTGTCGCCGAGCAGGCACGTCAACGCGAAGTGTCCGAGGTAGTTCGTGCCCATATGGGCCTCGAATCCGTCCGCGGTGCGCGTCAGCGGTAGGCCGAGCACACCCGCGTTGTTGATCAACACGTCGACGCCATCCACCGAGTCGGCGAACTTGCGCACGCTGGTCAGATCGGCCAGGTCGAGGTGGGCGATCATGACGTCGCCGCTCATGGCGGCGGCGGCTCGCTCGGCTTTCGGGATGGTGCGGCAGGCGATCACGACGCTGTGACCGGCAGCCGCGAGTGTGGCTGCGGTCGCCGCGCCGACGCCACTGTTGCCGCCCGTGACGATGACCTTCACCCGGCGATCATCCAGTGTTTCTGTCAGTCGCGCAGTCGATTTCGGTGATGCGATCGATCTTGAACACGTACTTCTGTGCGACTGTTGCACACGTTCGACGACTCGGCAGGTAGACGTCCGCCCGAGGGGTCGCTAAGCCAGAAAGTCCGGCCATGCGGCTACCTGCGTAGCTTAGGTATTAGGAGCCAGACGGCGACGGGCGCGGGAAAATCAGGTCTTTGGTTAAGAGAACCTTGTGGGCTGGCAAATGTTTTTCATTCCCGATACTTCAAGATCACCTCAAGGTAGGCTCAAGACTTCAGTTTTGTTGTACGTGGTTGTAAAAACCATAGGGGGCTCCCGTGATGGAACATCGTCGTCTTCTGTTGGCAATCGGTGTGGCCGCCAGCGGCATCGCTGCTGCCGCGGTCGTCCCTATCGCATTCGCGCACGCCGATGACGGAGCTAGCGACGCTGGCAGCCTTGCCTTAGTGTCCGCTGGCCCATACGTGCCCTACACGGCACTAGGCCCCGACGGGTATGTGGGGTTCCAGCCGTATTTCACCGAGTGGCAGCAGTACCAGCCGACCAATGTGGAAGTAGATGGTACGACCGTCGGCAGTTACGACGTGTTCGAGTCTGACTATGCATCTCCGTGGACTGATGAGTCGGTCTACCACTTCGGCGCAGCCACTAGTGGTGGTAGCGACCCAGGTGGCCTGGCGGGTGCGACGGTTACCGATTCCGCGTTCTACCCCAGCTTCAACGCCGCCACCGAGCAGTGGCCGCCGGCCGACGTCACCGCCGCGCTCCATGACCTCAACGTGACGTTGGGCAACGGTGAAGTGGAAAATCTCCTCACCACGGCCTCGGGTACCTACTATTCCTTTGATGACCCAGGGGTTGGCTCAGCTCTCTGGTTTGAAGCACCCGGGTCTACCGATGCTTCCTTGATGTGGAGTGGGCTGGCTGACACGTCAGCGGCGTTGGCGGCCGTTGAGAATCTGGCTAGCCTATTGCCGCCCGATGTGTGGTACCCCGGCATCTGAAGTGGCTGAGCTGACGGCAACGTGGTCTCGTGCTGGCTATCGGCGCGGCGGCGGAATGACTGGTTCCCGGTCATCGACAGCATGTTCCCGCCGGGTTGACGTAGGCCGATATCACGTGAGCTGATACCACGATGAAGATCGTGGTGATTGGCGGCAC
>DATAZN010000321.1:0-5467 GCA_036272035.1 Mycobacterium sp.
TATCGACATCCGGACCTCGACTCGGGCCGTTGGTCTGGACGACGACCAACTGGCGGTCCGGCTCACCGACGGGTCCAAGGTTGCCGCCGACATGATCGTCATCGCCAGCGGGGCACGGGCCCGGCCTTTCCCCACCGACGAACTGTCAGGTGCGGTATGGACGGTGCGCGACCTGCCCGATGCGATCGGGCTCAGCTCGGCGCTCGCTAAGGCCGGGCGGGTGGTGATCATCGGAGGCGGCTTCATCGGCGCCGAGGTGGCCACGAGCGCCCGCGCACTGGGCTGTTCGGTGGTCGTCGTCGAAGTGGGAACGCTGCCGTTCGAACCGCTCCTCGGTACCGAGGTCGCCACACGGCTGGCCCGGCTTCACGAGAGCGGTGGGACCGAAGTGCGGTGCGGAGTCGGAGTGGAGCGCGTTGAGCAACTCGCCGCGGGACAGCGCGTCCACCTTGCTGATGGCAGTCACGTGGACGCGGACGTCGTGGTCGCTGGATTGGGAGCCGTGCTGAATGTCGAATGGTTGGCCGGCTCCGGGCTGGTCGGCGACGGGGGCGTGCGGTGTGACGATCGTGGACACACAATCCGTAGCGGTGTCTACGCGGTCGGAGACGTGGCCACTTGGACCAACGGCGACGGCGTTGCCGTCCGTCACGAGCACTGGACCAGTGCACGCGAGCAGGCGCGCATCGTCGCGCATGAGATTGCCGCGATCGAGGGTCCGCGATGGAGCGATTCCGTCCCCTACGTTTGGTCGGACCAGTATGGGAAGCGGATCCAGGTGCTGGGCAGCCCGGCAGGCGCCGATCTCGTTAAGGTCGTAGACGAGGACCCCGAACGCGGCTCCTTCGTCGCGCTGTACGCTCGCGCCGGCCGGCTGATCGGTGTCGTCGGCTGCAATGCCGCAGGAAAAACCATGCGTTACCGCTCTAAGCTGGCCGCAGCCGCGACGCTTGACGAGCTCTGACCGACGAACGACCAAGGTCTCGCGCCGACAGCGTCGACATCCCGTCCCGCTCCGGCACCCGTCCCGACGAGACATCGGCTGAGCCATACTGGTGGCGCTACCATTGCACCAGACGACGCGAGGAGCGATCTGTTCGATGAGTGGTGACCTGGTAGCTCGGACCGATGTCGAACTGTTTCGGCCAGCGCGTCCACGCCGAGCATTCGACGAGATCATCGACCAGGTGCGCCAACTGATCGACGACGGCCAGCTGTCGCCCGGCGACCGTCTGCCCCCAGAGCGTGTTCTGGCCGAACAATTCGCAGTCAGCCGCAACACCGTCCGAGAAGCATTCCGAATGCTCGAGATCAGTGGCGTGATTACGCTGCGGCGTGGGCAGAAGGGCGGCGCGGTCATCACCCAGTCGGGATCCTCAGGAGTCGCGGCGAGCATCAGCCAGCGGCTGTCTCTGACCGACTTCTCACTCGAGGATCTGACCGATTGCATGCGGTGGCTTTGCGGGCTCGTGGTGCACGTGGCAGGTCCGAAGCTGACACCGGAGGACTTCGCGGCGTTGGAAGCGAACACCCAGGCCGGCGCGCAGCTGACTGATGCTGCGAGCCGCGGAGAACGTGCACTCGTGCTGCTCGAGTTCTACAACATCCTCGCGAATGCCACCGACAATCCCGTACTTGCGGTGCTCGTCGAGTCGCTGACATCGATTCTGCGAAGCCTGATCCCACGACTGGACACACCCAATCACCAGTTCGTCATTCGGGCTCGCAGGAAGATGATCAGGCTGCTCAAGAAGGGCGAGTTCGAGGTCGCGGCTGACGAACTCGACGGCTACCTGGTCAAGCTGCACGCGCGCTGGCTGAAGGCAGACGATGGTCGAGCGATCCACACTGTGCCGATCCTCGCCGGTCAGCCTGGCTGAGTCCCGATTCGCCCTCAGAGCAGTCCGCTCCGCCGTCAACGTACAGCACCTGACCTGCGGTGCAGCTGCAAGGAGTCGTTCGCGTCCGTGCATCGTCCGTAACGCGGTTTGTTGGGTGGCCACGCTGCGTGCTGGCGGTGATCTCGCGGCGCGGGTTGATCCCTGCCGTGCCGAGGGCTGGCAGCCTCGGGCTCGCCGTGAGGAGATCACCTCCCCCACCCGTCATCTCCGAAGCGGCGACGGGGGCGGGCGGTGCCCGCCAATTTCAACTTGTGCTCAGGTGTGCGGAATCTTCAACGGAGCCGTCGCGCCGGCGTCGATGACCTGGGTGGTGCCGGTGACATAGCGAGCCTCGTCGGAGGCCACCAGAGCACGGCGTTGCTGACGTCGACCGCCTCCACCTGCGCGATGGTGAAGGGGTGCGATCGCAAGGCCAGCGCATCGACCTCGGGTATCGCCACGCACCCCTCGGGCGAGGAAAGTGGTGCAAGCAGTAGGGCTCAAGCGGCCCGGCGGTACTCGTGGATGAGGCCACCGAGGACGTCCACACGCTCGATCGGCCCGTTCGTATCTGCCCACTCATCTTCTGGCACCCGCACTGGGATCTCCAGGTCCAGGCCGCGGCGCGGACGACGCGTGTTGTAGTGCGCCAGATAGACGCTTAGCACCCGCCGCAGGTGCCGCTCGTTACAGATCAGAATGTAGAGCCGGGTCAGGACGACCGTCTCGCGGTGAAGAAATCCGTCCCCAGCGTCCCAGCTGCCCCCGGCGCGCAACAACTCGACCCAGCTAGGCCCACATCCGCAGCCAGGCTCAGGCCCCGACCGTGTTGACGCAAGATCACACGAACCGACGTAGCGGACACCGTGATGCGAATGCTTGCGAGCCTCGCCGACGAGCCTCAGATCCCCACTGCGGGTTCTCCTTCGCCGACGAAGCACCACATCGACCGTAGCTCAGGCAGAATCCGCCGGCTACCGCCGGCCGGCAGGTATGTCCACCTCCGCGCCACCATCTCCCGATGCCAACGCAAACGAGTTGCCGGCGTCACCAGAACACTCGCCACCGGTCCCGAGGTAGCAACCGGGCCCGCGCCGCCAACAGTGTCCGATCGGCCGGGTTGTACCGGGGGGGGCGGACGACCTGCCGATGCAGCACCCGCGAGCTGATGGCGCAACACAGCGATCTCGACGTCGCGGGCATACTCTCGCGGACCCAACCCGACCAGGCCTAAAAGCCGTCTCACAATCAGAAAACCCAGCGTCCGCACCACCACAATGATGATCTTGCCACCATCATTGTGCCTGCTCACCTCCCTGACCGTGACGTTGCGCCCTTCACGGTTCGGCGGCCCGAGCCTATGCTGGTGCGGTGAGCACATCTGGTGGGACGGGAATTCCTCGTGACCCCATCTTTCAGGCTGTGGACCTGCTTGGCGACGCTTGGTCATGGCTGATCATGCGCAATGCCTTATTTGACGGCGACACCCGATTTACAGAGTTCCAGAGGGATTTGAAGATCTCGCGCAAAGTTCTGAGTACGCGCTTGGAGTCACTGACTAACGCTGGCGTCCTTCGCAGAAACATCGGCCGGGGCACCGTCGGCTACGCCGTAACCGACATGGGCCTCGACTTTCTTCCTTCCCTGCTGATGGCTCTGGCTTGGGGCGAGCGTTGGGCGATAGACCGGGCCACTGCGGACCGCTGGGCGACACATCTTCCACATGGACACGACCTCCAGGCAACATTCAACTGCTCCGAATGCGCCACGCCGCTCGCCGCGCGTGACGTGAGACCACCAGACCTAAGGAGCACAACGACCGCTCACCTTGCGCGGAGTCGGACTCGAACTCCGAACCTTGAACTGATCCAAGAGTCACAGAATTGTGCGATTGCTAGGTCACAGCAAGTCATCGGCGATCGCTGGAGCGCGCTGGTGATTCGTGAATGCTTCCTCGGGACTCGGAACTTCAACGGGTTCCAAGAAAATCTGGGAATAGCCACTAACATCCTCGTGAATAGACTTGATCGACTTGTCGCCCTTGGCGTAATTATCAAGCACTTGAGACCCGGTCAATCGAGTCATAGTGAATATCGGCTCAGCGAGCGCGGCCTCGACTTGTATGGTCTGCCGTTGTCCCTGCTGGCCTGGGCCCAGAAGTGGGTCGATCCGCAGACGCCGACGGAACAGCTGTGGCATCTCGTATGCGGCCGCGAGACCTCTCCCGTTCTGGCTTGCGGGACGTGCGGAGTCGCCGTCAGGCGCCAGGATATTGAACTAGGTTCTCGGCGCGCTGATGTGATGACAGATTTGATCAGTGCGCGACAGACGGCGATGAATGCCGAAAGTTCCTACCCCACGGGCGCTCACGCTGACAGCTCATAGTAGGCCCCCTCCGCCCCTCCGGGCGGAAATTTAGCTTTGATGGCGCGCTCAGAAATGGCCGGCGGGCAGGACGAGGTTCGTCGCTGAATGACGGGACGAAATGTAATAACGGCATTCATCGCTGGGTCCCATGCTGTAAAATATTGGACCTACCATTGGTGCGGCTGGCGCACTGCGGTGTCAACGCTCGCGGGTTTGCGGAGGACCTGGGACAAGGTCGGTGCGGCGTTGATTCTTTATTCGATCCTTCACCGTCAGTGTGTTCGCGGACCGTGTCCATCGCACTGCGACCGCCGGAGCCACCGCGGCCACCCTGCGCGGCGAGTCAGCGGCCTCGTCGTCATCCAGGACGCTGCCCGCATCAGCAGAGTGCGCCAGTCATCCGAAACGCATGGCTCGTGCGTAGCCAACCGCTCGGCCAGCACGATGTGATCCCTAGCCATCGATAATGCGAGCGCGCACGAAGTGATAAGCCGCCCACGGGAATCCTTCAACGCGCTACGCACCACACAGCCGCAGGATCATCTCGCCACGAAGGCCTGATCTCCGCCGGACGCCTGCCCGGTGGCGGGTTAAGACATGCGCCGAGCGACCAGGAACGAGAACCAGGGCGGGCAAGCCGTGCGCGTAGATGACCACGGGCAGCGATGGGTTGCTGCGCCTGCGCCTGGCCGCAGTGAAGCCCCCGGTCGACAGCCTGGGGGTGCCAGAACTGCAGCCGACTCTGGGTCTTGTGATCTGGCCCGGAGTCGGCTAGGTTCCCTTATGCAAGCTCGTCCGCTAGAGGGAGATGAATAGCCTTGACGCAAGAAGAGTCGCCGTCCGGAAAGTTGATAATCGAGCGAGAAGGGCCGGTCACAACAGTGACGCTCAACCGGCCACAGGTTCACAATGCTCTCGATAGAGAGATATCCGCGGAACTTAACGCCGCTGTAAAGAAAATCAATATTGACCGAGATTGTCGCGTCGTGATTTTCCGTGGGGCAGGGAATACGTTCTGCGCCGGGGACGATATCAAGGAGATCACCACCTGGAGTAACCAGGATGGACCCTGGCAAGTCCGAATGTACCAAGAGACCGTTAATCTCATCGAGAACTTCTACCCAATCACGATCGCGGCAGTTGATGGTATCTGCACTGGCGGAGGCCTGGAGCTGACCTTGGTTTGCGATTTTGTAGTTGCCACTGACCGATCTCGATGG
>DATAZN010000322.1:0-4868 GCA_036272035.1 Mycobacterium sp.
GCTAGTGTGGAAGTGCCTGTGCCACAGCCGATTTCAAGAACAAGTGGAGCATCGCGGCCGAACCAGGCTTGGGTGTCCAGCGGTTCGGCCGGCGCTTGGGGGTCGTGTCCAGACGTGGCGACGTAGCCGAGCTCGGGCCACAGCCGCTCCCAGGTCCGCTGCTGGGCGGCCGACAACTGCGAGCGCCGCGTGCGGAAACTGGTCGTCCGGCGGTAGCCGCCGACGCCACGTTCCGCACGCAGGTCGGAAGAAGGTGTCGGCGGTGTGGCCGCGTCCACCCAGGGCTGCGGGCGCATCCGTTCATCGTTACCCATCAACCCATCGTGTTGCCGCCCGCGTGGCAGATTGATACCCAACAGTTGCCTTTGACTGATATCGGGTGACTCGCTTCCCAGCGGTGCAAATGTCACCATTCGACCGACAAACCGGTGGTGGTGCGCCGCGATTGGCGGCTACTCGGCCACAATGGGGCGTTAGCAGCATTTACGAGGCGGATAGGGGCACCCGATTTTCGTCGAAGAGCTGGAGTGGTTTGCGGCGCTGGTTTCCGACCCGCGCTGCACCGCGATGGCCGCGCGCCTCGCCACCCCGTTGCGGGTCGCGGTATCGGGACGGCGCGGTGTCGGCCGCCGCACGGTCGCGCGCGCACTGGCCCGGGCCGGGAGCCTTCGCGGCACGATTACGCTGACCACCTCTTCGGCCGCCGACGTGGACCTCTATGTTCTCGCCGACGCGGTCAAACCCGAGGACCGCGCCGCGATCGGAGCGGCCAGGCGGCCGCTGCTAGCGGTGCTGAACAAGGCAGACCTGATCGCGACCACGGAATCCGGCTGCCATCCGCACGGGCCGACCACCGCGGCCAGGGCCCGCTGCGTGCGACTGTCTGCCCAGGCCGGCACCTCGATACAACCGCTGGTGGGCATCCTCGCGGTCGACGACCTAGATGACGCCCTGTGGTCTGCGCTGCAGGCGCTGGCCGACGGGCATCCCGTCGACGCCGAGTCGCGCCGCCGGCTGATGGACACCCTCGACGCGTTCGGTGTCGCGCAGGCGACCGCCGCGATCCGGCGTGGGGCGACCCGTGCCGACGTGATAGCCCTGCTCCGGAGCCTGAGCTGCGTCGACGAGGTCGTCGACCAGGTCGAGGCGCTCGGCGCACCCGTGCGCTACCAGCGGGTGCTGGACGCCGTCGCCGAACTGGAGACGCTGGCCGTCACCGACCGGCGAATCCGCGAGTTCCTGTCCCGCGACGACACGGTGGTCGCCCGGATGATGGCCGCGGTTGATGTCGTCGAGGCGGTCGGAATGGACGTCGACCGCGGCGACACGGCTGCGGCGCATCTGCGCCGCGCGGTGCACTGGCAGCGCTACGGCCGCGGGCCCGTCGCGGCTACCCACCGCGCCTGCGGCGCCGACATCGTCAGGGGTTCGCTGCGGCTGTGGACGCAGGTCGGAGGGGCGGTGTGACCAAAAAGCCAGGCAACAACGCGGTTGCCGAGGTGGACAAGATGGTGGCGGCGATCGGCCCGCAACTTGACGTACCGAACATCGAGCGCCTGGACGCTGTAATGGTCACCGGACCGTGGCTGGCCGGGGTGACGAGCGTGGTCGCCGCGCTCAGCGAGCGGCTGCCGAAGCAGAAGTTCGTCGAGTCAGCGGACTTGGAAGCCGGCGAAGCACCGACGTTGGCGGTGTTCGTCGTCGCGGCGGCCGCCACGTTGACCGAATCCGACTGCGCGCTGCTGGACGCGTCGATGGCCGAGACCGACGCCGCGATCGGCGCGGTGTCCAAGATCGACGTGCATCGCAACTGGGAAGAAGTCCTGGCCGGCGACCGCGAGGTGCTGGGGTCGCACGCTGCGCGTTACCGCGACGTGCCGTGGGTCGGGGTCGCCGCGGCGCCCGAATCCGGTGAACCCCGGATCGACGACCTCGTTGCCGCGGTATCGGACAAACTCGCCGACAAAGACCTTCCGCGGCGAAACAGGTTGCGGGCGTGGAGCTCGCGACTGCAGACCATCGCCGGCCGATACGATCGCGATGCCGATGGCGCGGGCCGGCGGGCACGGGTCGAGGTGCTGCGCGAGCAGCGCAGCGGGATCCTGCGGCAGCGACGCCTGTCCAAGACCGAACGCACGGTCGCTATGCGCAGCCAGACCCAGCAGGCTCGGGTGCAGCTGTCGTACTTCGCGCGCAACCGCTGCACCTCGGTCCGCTCCGAGCTGCAGGAGGACGTCGCGAGCCTGACCAGGGCCAAGCTGCCGGAGTTCGAGTCCTACGCGGGTCGGCGCCTCAACGAGGTGATCACCGAGGTAGACGATGGCACCACCACACATCTGGCCGACGTCGCGGAGGGGCTGGCCCTGACGGTCGACCCGCCGGTGCCGGCTTCGCTCCCGACAATCGACCCGCCGGCGCCCCAGCTGAAGTCGCGGAAGCTGGAGACCCGGCTGATGATGCTGGTGGGCGCCGGCTTCGGGTTGGGGGTGGCGCTGACGCTGAGTCGGCTGCTGGCCGATCTGACGCCCGGCCTGACGGTGGCCGGAGCCGTCGCATGCGCGGCGGTCGGACTGGCGCTGACGGTCTGGGTGGTTGGCACCCGCGGGCTGCTGCGCGACCGCGCGCTGCTCGACCGCTGGGTCGGCGAGGCGACCGCGCAACTGCAGTCCGCGGTGGAGCAACTGGTGGCGACCCGGGTGCTGGCGGCGGAGTCGTCGCTGACCGCCGCCCTGGCCGAGCAGGACGAGGTCGAAAGCGCTCGGGTCGCCGAGCAGGTCGGCGTCATCGACACCGAGCTGCGCGAACACTCTGTCGTAGCTGCGCGGGCCGCCGCGCTGCGCGGGCGGGAGATGCCGACCCTGCGGGCCGCTATTGAGGCGGTGCGGGCGGATCTCGGCGAAGCTGCCGGGCCCGACGAGGACGCCGACACCCCGTCCGACGACGGGGGCGCACCGTCCGAGACTTCGGCGCCTTCCGATGACGACGACCGGGAAATTGACGAAAGTTCGCCGACAAACACCGCCGATAACGTGTTCTGAATCGTTCCTGTGAGTTAACCGATACGGCCTCGACTTTTTATGGGTATACACCTCGCGATAACCTGTGTAGAGGCCGCCGCAAACTAGCCGCGCAACACGCACAAAGCGACTGCAGGAGATTTTGATGACTTCAGCGACCATTCCTGGTCTGGACACTGCCCCGACGAACCACAAGGGGCTGCTGTCCTGGGTGGAGGAGGTCGCCGAGCTCACCCAGCCGGACCGGGTGGTCTTCGCGGACGGCTCCGACGAAGAGTGGCAGCGGCTCGCCGACCAGCTGGTCGAGGCCGGCACCTTCACCAAGCTCAACGAGAAGAAGCACAAGAACTCCTACCTGGCGCTGTCGGACCCGTCTGACGTGGCGCGGGTCGAGTCGCGGACCTTCATCTGCTCGGAGCGCGAGGTCGATGCAGGCCCGACCAACAACTGGAAGCCCCCGGCCGAGATGCGGGCCACCATGACCGAGCTTTACCGCGGCTGCATGCGCGGCCGCACCATGTGGGTCGTCCCGTTCTGCATGGGCCCACTCGGTGCCGACGACCCCAAGCTCGGCGTGGAGATCACCGACTCCGAGTACGTCGTCGCCTCGATGAAGGTGATGACCCGAATGGGCACGGCCGCATTGGAAAAGCTTGGCGATGACGGCTTTTTCGTGAAGGCATTGCACTCGATCGGTGCGCCGCTGGAGCCCGGGCAAAAAGACGTGCCGTGGCCGTGCAATGACACCAAATACATCACGCACTTTCCCGAGACCCGGGAAATCTGGAGCTTCGGGTCCGGCTACGGCGGAAATGCGTTGCTGGGCAAGAAATGCTATTCATTGCGGATCGCGTCGGCGATGGCCCACGACGAGGGCTGGCTCGCCGAGCACATGCTGATCCTCAAGCTGATCTCGCCGGAGAACAAGGCGTACTACTTCGCCGCGGCCTTCCCGTCGGCCTGTGGCAAGACGAACCTCGCGATGCTGCAGCCGACCATCCCAGGTTGGCGCGCCGAGACCCTCGGTGACGACATCGCCTGGATGCGGTTCGGCAAGGACGGCCGGCTGTACGCGGTCAACCCGGAGTTCGGTTTCTTCGGCGTCGCGCCCGGCACCAACTGGAAGTCCAACCCGAACGCGATGCGCACGATCGAGGGCGGCAACACCGTCTTCACCAACGTCGCGCTCACCGACGACGGCGATGTGTGGTGGGAAGGTCTGGAGGGCGAGCCTGACCACCTGATCGACTGGAAGGGCAACGACTGGGACGCCCGCGAAACGGAAACCAAAGCCGCGCACCCGAACTCGCGTTACTGCACTCCGATGTCGCAGTGCCCGATCCTGGCGCCCGAGTGGGACGACCCACAGGGCGTGCCGATCTCGGGCATTTTGTTCGGCGCCCGCCGCAAGACCACGGTGCCACTGGTGACCGAGGCCCGCGACTGGCAGCACGGCGTGTTCATGGGAGCCACCATGGGCAGCGAGCAGACCGCCGCGGCCGAGGGCAAGGTCGGCGACGTGCGCCGCGACCCGATGGCCATGCTGCCGTTCCTCGGCTACAACGTCGGCGACTACTTCCAGCACTGGATCGACCTCGGCAAGAACTCTGACGAGTCCAAGCTGCCGAAGGTGTTCTTCGTCAACTGGTTCCGGCGCGGCGAGGGCGGCAAGTTCCTGTGGCCGGGGTTCGGTGAGAACAGCCGGGTGCTCAAGTGGATCGTCGACCGCATCGAGCACCAGGCGGGTGGCCAGGAGACGCCGATCGGCGTCGTTCCGACCGCCGACGACCTCGACCTTGACGGGCTCGACGTCGACGCCTCCGACGTCAACCGCGCGCTGGCGGTCAATGC
>DATAZN010000323.1:0-22670 GCA_036272035.1 Mycobacterium sp.
GTGGCTACTGCACCGGGGTGCGCAGCAACTCGAGCACGGTCCGGCTGAGCCGGATCGGGTCGATGGGGTGGGGGACCGCGCCCTCGGCGCGCGACCAGCTGGCCAGCCAGGCGTCATCACGTCGTCCGGTCAGCACCACGATCGGGGGCCCATCATCGATTTCGTCTTTGAGCTGCTTGGCGATGCCCATGCCGCCTTCGGGGGTTGCTTCACCGTCGAGGATGGCCAGATCGAGGCCGCCGGCGTCGAACTGTTGGACGACGACCGGTCCGGTCGCGACCTCGATATAGCTCAGCTCGGGCAGGTCCGGATGGACTCGTTTGCCCAACGCCGTCATGACAGCCTGTCGGGTGTTGGCGTTGTCGCTGTACACGAGGATCCGCAAGGGGCTGGTGGCAGACACGGTCCAGATCGTACTGCCCGGCGGCAGTTACCGCGGCGCCCGCACGAAGTACGCGTCGGCCGACACCGTGGCCGTCTTCGCGACCATGCCCAGCCGATTCCAGCCGATGTCGAACTGGTCGCGGTCGATCTCGGTTTTGGCCGACACCTGCACCGAGCCGTCGTCGAGCGCATTGACGTGGACTGGCAGCGGCACGTCTGCGGTGACCCCTTTGATGCTGAACGTGGCCCGCAGTGCGGCGTCGTTGCCGGTGGTGGGCTCAACGGCGGTCACCACCACGCTGATGTCGGGATAGCGGTCGGCGTCGAAGAAATCGGCCGATCGGAGATGCTCGTCGCGCTTACCAATGCCGGTGTGCAACGAGGCGACCTGAATATCGAGGCGGCCGAAGATTGCGCCTTTGCCGGTGACCTGGCCGTCGCCGCTAACGCCGGTGAAGTGGCCTTTGACGTTGAGCAGGCCCCAGAAGTTTTTGATCTTGAAGTTGACGGTCGAGCGGTCGCGATCCAGGCTCCACACCCCGGCGGTGTCCGGATCGTTCAGCAGTGTGTCGACATTCGTCATGGGCGCCGCTCCTCCTCATCGCTGCGTCCCCCTGGCCGCTGCGCGGCTGGGGGTGCCCCCACTGCATCGTCGCCGTCGCGCGTCATGGGCGCTCCCTCCGTTGTCGGCTAGCTCATTATCGGCGCGAGTTCCGCCGGGTCGAAGTACTCGTCGATGCGGTTGATCAGGCCGCTACGGCCCACCTTGATCACGATGCAGACCCGCAGCGCGATCAATCCGCCATTGCGACCGGTGGCATGCAGGATGTGCTGCTGGACGAAGCCGTCGGGTAACAGCTGACGGTCGAGAACTTCGTAGCTGCGCTGTGCGGTGACGTCGATGAACCAGTGCAGAACCCGTAGCGCCCGAGCTTTGTCGTCGTCCCGGCGGGAGCCGACCCGCCACACCGCGATGTCGTCATCGAACATCTGCTGCAGGCTTGCTTCATCGCCTCGAACGATCGACGCAAACAGCTGATCGGCGACGTCGACAACGGAGGTGTCGGCCGCTGGCATGGCAGCTCCTGTGTTGTCTTCGGGTCGTGTCGAAGCTGGACAAACATGACCGTACCCGCACGCGTGTGTTGAGAGTGGCGGCTCCTCACATGGGCGAACTCAGAACAGCGTTCCACAGTACGGGGCCTTTTCCGCACCGAAGGCGGCGTCCAAGTTGGCCAGCGATCCGCTGCGCAGCTCCGTTATCCGGTGAGCCCGGGCAAGTTCGGATGCTCTATGCGCGCCCATGAAGATCGTGGTCAGCTCTGCGAGACCGATCTCGATGTCGGCGGGCCCGTCATGTGGCGTGCATTTGCCCGCGCCGTCACGAGTTCGGAGTTGGAACGTCCCGCCCGAAAGGCCCAATGGATCTTCGACATCCAGCACCAGGTCGGTGTCAGCGTTGTACGTTCGGGCACCGAGCACTTCCGGCACATCGTTGATACGCGCCCAGAGCCAGTCGCTCTTTCCTGTGATTTCAGCCGCGCGCTGGTCGGTGAGTTTGAGTGGAAGCGGATCGTCGGGCGGCAACTCAATCCTGACTTCGTTGAACATTTCCAAGGCCAGCAACGTTTGCAGCAGTTCGGTGTGCGCTCCTTCTGTAATGGCGCAGAAGTCCTCGACAACGGCGGTGCCGAAGGGCGGGCGGAACTCGTGGGTGGTTTCACCGATAAGTCGGTAGGTCAGGAAGCCGTCCGGATGAATGGTGCAATTCAGCACAGATCCGTTGCGTCGCTGCGTCGGCCTGTCTTCCAGACTGGCGCTCCACCAGGCACTGTCGCGCTCCACGGCCCCGCTGGTGGCGGCGCACCATCGTTGGTAGATCTCAGGAACGTGGTGTTTCGCCTCGGCCGCGTTCACCTCGCGCGCCCGATTGCTCGTCGGCTCTTCCCGCAGCTTTGCGAAGCGACGGTCAATGGAGAGATCCTGGCTGTAGCTCGCCACGCCGGCGCCGAAACCGTCATACATCGCGGTCTGGGTCGGAACACCACACACAATCGGGTAGCCGCGTTCGATCAGTATTCCAAGCCCCTTGGCGCTTAGTTCCGCCCACACTCCTCGGCCCTGATGCGTCGACGCGACGGTGATCATCGTCAGCCACGCAGCTCGCAAGCTGACGCCACCTGGCACGGTGAGCCGCGTGCGGTAGATGATGGACGTCCCTACCAGGAATGGCCGCTGCGGATCAGAAACATCTTCGGCAATGAGGATGTCTTCGAGTTCAACGCGGCTTTTCCAGGCTTCGGCGCTTCTCGCGTCCACCGGATCGCCGTAGGTGCGCGCCTGGTGTTCGTAGACCGCCTGCCAGTCTTGCTCGATTGGATGCCGGATATTGATGGCGTCACCCGAAGTGTTCATCGCTGATCCAATTCGCTCTCAACCCTGCCGACCGGGTTCCTGGACGCGCCGAATCTGGCGTAGCTGACTTTTCAGCTGTTATTGACGCTGCGGCATCCAATTCAGGTACCCACCCACTGACCGGGCCAATCGGCGGCTCCGTCAGCAGGCGTAAAGCGGCTTGTCGGTCATCGGAGGTGAGCGGGCCCGTGTCAGCCAGCCTCGATCGGGTATAGCGCTGAAGGGGTGGATTCACACCGGAAGGACGCCCAGATGCTGCAAGGAATCGCTCGACTGGCGATCGCCGCGCCGCGCCGCATCATCGTCGTCACCGCTTTGCTGCTGCTGGTGGCGGCGCTGTTCGGTATCCCGGTGATCGGTACCTTGTCGGGCGGCGGCTTTCAGGACCCCGGCTCGGAGTCATCGCGGGCGACCGAGCTGCTCAGGGCCAAGTTCAACCAAACCGACCAGCAGATAGTGATCGCGGTCACCGCCCCCGGCGGCGTTGGCAGCGATCAGGCGCGCCAAGTTGCCAACGACATCGTCGACCACCTGAAACGGTCCCCGTGGGTCTTGAAGGTGTCCTCCCCATGGACTGTATCGGAGGGGCCGCCGCAGGTCAGCGCAACGCTAGTCAGCAAGGACGGCAAATCCGGCTTGATTGTGGCGGGCCTGAAGGGCGGAGAGGACAACGCACAGAAGTACGCCAGCGCGCTCTCCCGCGAACTGGTGCATGACCGCGACGGCGTCACGGTGCGTGCAGGTGGCATGGCCGTCGCGTATGACCAGATCAATCAGCAAAATGGGCGCGACCTGCTGTTGATGGAGTCGATCGCCGTTCCGCTGAGCTTCGCGGTGCTGATCTGGGTGCTGGGCGGTGTGGTGGCGGCAGCGCTGCCGGTTGTGCTGGGCGGGCTTGCCATTGTCGGCACCCTGTCGGTGTTGCGGCTGATCGGTTTCACCACTGTCGTGTCGACGTATGCGCTGGACTTGAGCATCGCGATGGGCCTTGCCTTGGCGATCGACTACAACCTGCTGATCATCATCCGCTATCGCGAGGAGCTGGCCCGGTGCGGCGACCGATACAAAGCGCTGCTGCAGACGATGGCCACTGCGGGCCGGACCGTGCTGTTCTCAGCTACCACCGTCGCGATGTCGATGGCGGTGATGGCGCTGTTTCCGATGTCATTCTTGAAATCGGCGGCGTACACGATCGTCGCGACAGCGGCCATCGTCGCGGTCGCGGCTGTTGTGGTGACCCCGGCGGCGATCGCTTTGCTGGGACCCCGGTTGGACGCCATGGATGCCCACCACCTGGCGCGTCGGGTGCTGCCACGGGTCAAGTGGTGGCGCGACCACGCCGACAAGCCGGTCGACTCGCTGTTCTGGTATCGATCGACCAAGTTCGTACTGCGCCATGCTGTGCCGGCCGGTTCGGCCATCGTCGCGCTTCTGCTGCTGCTGGGCGTTCCGTTCCTCGGGGTGAAGTGGGGTTTTCCGGATGAGCGCGTTCTGCCGCCATCTGCGTCGGCGCGACAAGTCGCCGACATGCTGGACCACGATTTCGCCAACGGGCTAGGAACCGAGGTCTCCGTCGTCGTCCCCGACGCGCGCGGCCTCAAACCCCTAGACCTCAGGCGCTACGCCACCGACCTGTCCCGCGTTCCCGACGTGTCTGCCGTCACCGCGCCGGGCGGAACATTCGTGGCCGGAAAACTGGCCGGACCGCCGGCCGCATCATCCGGGTTTACCCGCGACAGCGCATTTCTCACGGTGGCCGGCACTGCGCCGCTCTACTCGCAAGCCTCGAACACCCAGCTCGACCGATTGCACGGGGTCCCCGGACCGGGCGGGCGCGCGGTGGAGATGGCCGGGCTGGCGCAGATCAACCGGGACAGCGTCGACGCGATCACCGACCGGCTGCCGATGGTGCTGGGGTTGATCGCCGTCATCACGTTTGTGCTGCTCTTCCTGCTTACCGGTAGTGCGGTGCTGCCGCTGCAGGCGCTGGTATGCAACGTGTTGTCGCTGACGGCCGCGTTCGGGGCGATGGTGTGGATCTTCCAGGACGGCCATCTCGGCGCACTGGGGACCACCCCCAATGGGACTCTCAATGCCAACATCCCAGTGTTGTTGTTCTGCATCGCCTTTGGACTGGCGATGGATTACGAAGTGTTTCTGGTGTCGCGGATCCAGGAATACTGGTCGGCTTCGCGAGCCCCGTCGGGGAAGCCACTGAGTCCGGCTGAGGAGCGCACCGCGACCGACGAGAGCACGGCTTTGGGCATCGCCGGCATCGGTCGGGTGGTCACCACGGCCGCAGTGGTGATGTCAATTTCGTTCGCCGCGTTGATCCCTGCCCACGTGTCGTTCATGCGGATGCTCGGTCTCGGCCTGACCCTTGCCGTACTCGCCGACGCGACCCTGGTGCGAATGGTGCTGGTTCCGGTTTTCGTCCACCTGCTTGGCAGATGGGCCTGGTGGGCGCCTAGCTGGTTGGCGCGGCCACGCCCGCGGGTCGCTGAGGTGCCCCCACCAACGGCGCAGTCCGATCGGGAGAAAGTCACCACGTCGGTGGACGACGGCGGTTAGCGCGTCGGCGCTGCCGGCTGGTTAGGGCTGGTGAGGATGGCTTCTACGCGCGCCAGCTTGACGATTGCCGCCGTCATCGCCAGCACGGCCGAGCACAACGCGATCATTCCGGCGCGACCGGTGTTCAGCGTCTCGCCGAGAACGACGATGCCCAGCACCGCGCCCACGATCGGCTGCGACATCTGCAGGGTGGGCATGGACGCGGTCAAGGGCCCGGCCCGAAACGCCGACTGGCTCCACACGATGCCTCCGAGCGCGGCCGCCACGCAGGCATACAGCTCGGGCGTGGTGGTCACCGCCCACAGGCCACCGCCGAGCCGGGCGACGACCCCTTTGGTCAGCACGGCAAAGACACCCCACAGCGATCCCGACACCAAGGCAAACAAGCTGGCCGCGACAATCCCGCCCCGAACTCGGCCGGCGACGACGCATGCAAACAGCAGCGGCCCGAGTACCACGGCGACAGCGACCCAGGTTCCCCAAGACGCGCTCGAACGACCGGCCTGTGGATGGCCCACAGTGACGATCGCGGTCACCGCAGCAGTCAGCAGTCCAGCCCAGGCCCACTCCGCGCCGGTCACCGTGCGGTGCGACGACCTGGCGTTGATCGGCAGCGCGAACAGCACCGAAAGCATGAGCAGCGCCTGCACCAGCAGCACCGAACCCTGGCCCAACGCGGCGGCCTGCAACGCAATGCTCGCGCCAAGCAGGACTGCGCCCCACCACCAGCGCTGATTGCGAAGCAGGTTGGCCAATAGCGCGATGTGGCCGACCGACGTGTCGGTTATCCGGTGTGCCGCTTGTTGCTGGAGCACGTCGCCGGTCGCGATGCACAACGCCGAACTCAACGCCAGTAGGGTGGCGATTTCCGACCGGGCCATGAGCGGTTGGTTACCCCTTTTTCGGAGTCGCACCGTTTTTTCGGAGTCGCACCGTGCGGGCGCGACAAACCACCTGGGCGGCATGCCGCCCGCTACGTGCGTCCTACAGGATAAACCATTGCGGGAGAACGCTTTTCGCGGCGGTGGGTTTTACATTCGGTCGTAACCAGGGTGGGCAACTGATAACCGACGCCCTACCAGCGCGCGAAGCGCCGATTGCACGTGGTCGTTGCCCCCGTCGCGTTCGCCGGCCCGGATAGCGGCAGCCAGCTGAGCTTCATCGACGCACCCGACGCGGGCCAATGCGCCCGCGACGCTGTCGGCTGCTTCAGCGTCGGCGAGCAGTTCTCGTTCGACGATGCGCAGCGCATTGACCGCGACCCGGGCATGGAAATTGACCTGGCCCGCGGTCGACTCCCGCACATCGGTCTCGAGGAATTCCGCCACCGCGGCGATGAGTTCCGCAGCGGTGGGACGACCGTGCGCGGACGTCATCAGATCGCGGGTGCTTCGGGACCACGCTCGACGCCGGTGCGCAGCTTCACCGAGGCGGAGTACGCGAGCGTGCGGAACCGCAAGACCGGGTCGTCGGAGGCCTCGATGCCGTCGGTGACGCGCATCGGGTCGAACACCACAATGTCGCCGTCGTGCTCACGCTCTGTCTCGACGCCGGTGATCTCGAGGGTGCCGACAGTGACGGTTTGGGTGCTCTGCCAGGGTTTGGACGGGTCGAGGGTCGAGTCGCCGTGCGCGGCGATCTGGACCTGGTACTCGAACCGAACCGGCTGGGCCGCAACGCGTTTGTCGAGTTCGTCGATCAAGAAGTCCGCGCCCTTGCTCTTCGCGACGTCCGGCGAAAGGAACTCCTCGCCGGCTGCCGGCTGCAGGTGATAGCGCACGAATCGGTCGCTGCCGTCGGCGGCGATCCAGCGGAACGCGTGCAGACCGTGGTAGGCCACGGTGGCGTAGCTTGCCGGCACTATGTTGGCGGCGCGCACCACCGGCAACACCGACAGCAGTCGCGGGTGAGTGGCGACGTGTGCGAGCAGGCGCAGCGGTGCAGTGCGGCCCGGGCGCATCGCATGCAGCAGCGAGATGAAGCCGTCGGGCGTGCTGGCCGGGAACAGCTTCGCGGTCTGCGTAGACACGTCGGTTGTCGAGCCGTCCGGCAGCGTGAACTTCACCGCCATCCCGCGAACGCCCGGGGCATTGTCGGGCTGGCCCGGATTGCCTGAGCCACTGGAGAACCGGATCAGCGCCGGCACCGCCGAACCGGTGAGATGCGCGGCGCGGGAGAGTCCGGCTGCCTCAGCGGTGGCGGAGAAGGTGCCGCGGTAGAGCTTGCCCTTGGCGTGCAAGGCTCGGTAGCCCGGTTTCGCCCCGCCGGTTTCGCGGATGGTTTCGATTGCCTGATCAGGAGTAACCACGGTGAAAGCCTAGGCGTTCAACCGGGCGTGCGGGACGGTGTTGTCGAGCAAGTTGAGCAGGTCCCATTCGGTCTCGCAGACGCGGCGGCCGATCGTGGCCAGTTCCACCGAGCGCGTCTGTCCGCTCAGATGGCGTTCGGCCTGGTATCGGCAGATGACACCCCAGCGCAGGGTGGCCAGCACCAACCACCAGTGAAACGCGGTCCGGTCGACTGTGGCCCCGGCGGCTTTTTCGTAGGCGTGAAGAAAATCCTCGATGCTGCCCAGACCGCCGGCGGCGAAGCCCAACGGCGCGCCGAACCGCCAGGCCCGGATGCAAAACCAGGCCAGGTCTTCGTAGACCTCGCCGACGTGCACCAGCTCCCAGTCCAGCACGGCCGCCAGGCCGGATCCGTCGACGATCAGGTTGCCCATCCGGAAGTCGCCGTGCACCAGATGCGGTGGCGACGGCGCCGGCCGGTTGGCGCCAAGCCAGCGAAATGCCCACTCGAACGTGGCGGTGGTATCGGCCATGGTGTCCAGTTGCTCGCGCCACTCGGCCAGTTGATCTTCGAGGGTCAGACCGGGCAGGTCCGTGTCGGCGCGATGGATGGCGGCCAGCGCCTCGCCGCACTGACGCAGCAGTCGCGCCCGGCCGGTGTCGTCCAGCCGCCGCTGGATGCGACGGACGATGGTCTCGCCGTCGATCGCGTCGCAGATCAAAAACGGATTGCCGAGTGGGCCGACAGAATCATCGGCGACCAGCACGTGGGGGACCGGCGCGCCGACGGCAGCCGCCGCGGCTTGGGCGCGGGCTTCGAGTTCCATGCCGGCGTGCACATCGTCGGGCGGTCCGATGCGAAGGATCAGGGATCGTCGTTGGCTGCCCGTGGTGGCGTCGAATGCCCAGGTTGTTCTGCTGGCTCCGCCGGTCAGCGTGCGCAGATCTTCGATTTTGGTGCCGGAGCCGAGGGCCGGCCCCAGCACCGCGGCAAGTCTCGGCGCCAATTCGTCCGCGACGCTCACGTGCGGCCGAACTTGAACAGACGTTGGGCCACCCGGCGGATTTGGATCTCTTCGGCGCCCTCGGTGATCCGGTAGCGACGGTGATGGCGATAGATGTGCTCGAACGGCTCGTGGCGGCTGTAACCGAGGCCGCCGAAGATCTGCATCGCACGATCGGCGGCGTCGCACACCAGCCGGTTGGCGCGATAGTTGGCCATCGACACCTTGTCCGACACTTCCATGTGGTGGTTGCGGTCGAGGTGCCACGCCGCGTACTGCACCAGCAGCCGCACCATCTGGGCTTCGGTCTGCAGCTCGGCCAGCGGCCATTGCACGGCCTGGTTGGCCGACAGCGCCTTGCCGAAAACCTTGCGTGTGCCCGCATATTCGGCGGCGCGGTCGATGCAATACTGGGCCGCGCCCAGGCTACTGGCGGCTTGGCGAATGCGGTTCTCGTGCAGGAATGTCTGCGCGACCTCCAGGCCACGATCGACCTCGCCGAGCACCGCGTCGGCGGGCACCCGCACGTCGGTTAGTTCGACCTCGCCATGATCGGTGGGCATGTTGAACGTCCACCAGTAGTACGGGACCCGGAAGCCTGGCGTATCGGTGGGCACCAGGAAAGCGGTGATGCCCTGGGCCTGTCCCGGTTCGCCGGACGTGCGAGCGAAGATCAGATCGTGAGTGGCGCGGTGGACGCCGGTGTTGAAGCGCTTGGCACCGTTGATGATCCAGTCGTCGCCGTCGGATTTGGCGTGAGTTTCCAGCCAGGTCGCATCCGAGCCGTGCAGCGGCTCGGTGAGCCCGAAGGCCATTGAGCGTTCCCCGGTGATCAGCGTCTCGGACCACGCGGCGCGTTGCTCGTTGGAACCGAAGCGTTCCATCATGATTAGCTGCGGGAAGTTCCCGACGATCGACGACTCGTTCTGCAGGTCGTTGTGGAGCCCAAGTCCCTTGTGCGCCAGATGCTCCCGGATCACCGCCATGTCGAGATTGGTGCCGTCGCGGCCGCCCAGCGACGCCGGTAGTCCGTAGCGCAGCCAGCCGGCTTTGTCTGCCCGTCGTCGCATCTCCGAGAGCAGGTCTTCCCATTCTCGAGTGGGGATGCCGTCGTTGTCCCAGTCGGTGCGGGCATGCTCGCGACGCTGATCGAAGTACTGCATGTTCTCCGCTTGCAGCGGAGCGATCTCGCGCTCGATGAACGCATCCATGTCGGCCAGCAGGCCCGGAAGGTGTTCGGGCAGCGTGAAATCCACTGACTTCTCCTTAAGATCTCATTGGTTCGCCGTACAGGGTTTTCTTCCACACCGTTGCGAGGGTCGTGATGGCGTCGTCGTCGCTGATCTCCACGCCCAGCCCGCCTTGGGCTTGGGAAGGCCCCAATGAGCCTGCGTACACGGTGGTGAAGTTCTCGAACAGCAGGGCGATGGCCGCCGCGATGTGCTCGGGATTGAGGTCAGACGCGTAGCCGTGCTGCTGAACGTGTCGCACCGAGGCAGCGACGATGTCCATGCCGAATCGCCGAAATTCGTTCTGAACGGCGGCAAACCGTTGCTGTGTGGCGGCCAGTTGTGCAATCGCGATCATGATGCCGATGTTCTGCTTGAACATGTTCCAGTATCCGGTGACCACCGAAGTGAAGAACGCATCGTCGTCCGGGGAGTCCGGCAGGTGAAGGCTCAGCCCGGACGGCGTCAAGACGTCCTGCAGAAAAGATTCGGCAAGTGCGGCGAGCAGATCCTCTTTGTCGTCAAAGTACCGGTAGAACACCGCCGCGGATTTACCTGCCGCAGAGGTGATGTCGGCCAGTGTGGTGCCGTGGAAGCCCCGCTCGGCGAACAGTTTTCGGGCGGCCTGCTCGATGGCCGTCTGGGTCTGGCGGCCTTTTGCGGTCAGCGCCGCCTGTGATGTTCCGGCGGCCGGCATCAGTGCTGTATCCGGTCACCGGCACGCAGTAGGGCACTGGGCAAGTCGTGGCCGACAACCGACTTCGCGACGCCGGCCGCAGCAATGGCGGCGGGCAGGTCGACGTCGACGTCGATGTCGCTGTCGCGCAGCAGGTACACCAGGTCCTCGGTGGCGATGTTGCCGGTGGCGCCGGGCGCGAACGGACAACCGCCAAGGCCGCCGGCCGACGCGTCCAACCGGGTGACCCCTGATTCGACCGCCGCGTACGCGCTGGCCAGCCCGGCGCCGCGGGTGTTATGGAAATGCCCGCCCAGTGGCAGCTCACCGAGAACCGGGCGCAGTTGCGCGATCAGCGAGCGCACGCGTCCCGGCGTGGTCGTGCCGATCGTGTCGGCGATGCAGAACCGATCGGCGCCGCGATCGCGTGCAGCTGCGGCGATCTCGAGAACCCGTTGCGGCGGCGTTGGCCCGTCGAAGGGGCAATCCCACGCCGTGGCGACGACGACCTCGACCGTGACATCGCTGTCGTGGGCGATAGCGATGATCTCACCGATCTGATCGGTGGCCTCGGCACTGCCGCGTCCGACGTTGGCCTTGCTGAACGCGTCGCTGGCCGCTACCACGTATTCGATCGAACGCAGCCCGGCGGCGACAGCCCGCTTGGCGCCGTTGGGGCTGGCGACCAGCGCCGAGAATTCGATGTCGGGATAGTGGTGCAGTTCGGCGGCGAGCTCGGCGGCATCAGCCATCGACGGCACCTTCGATGGGGACACGAAGGCGGTGGCCTCCACCTCCCGCACCCCGGTGGCGGCGACCGCTGCCAGCAGTTCCAGCTTGGCCGACAACGGGATTGGCTTCTCGATCTGCAACCCGTCGCGCAGCGACACCTCACGGATGTCCACCCGGCGCTGGCGTGTCATAGCACCTCCTCGGCATGCAGCTTCTCGAGTTCGTCGACGCTCTTACCGAGCAGGCCGATGTAGACGTCGTCGTTGTGCTGTCCCGGTCGTGCCGAGCCGGCATTGCGGACGCGGCCCGGCGATTCGGACAGCAGCGGCGTGATTCCCGGCCCCAGCACCGGCCGGCCGAGCCGTTCATCGTGATGCTCGACAAGCATGCCGCGGGCCCGCAGCTGAGGATCGTTGACCACGTCGGCGACGGTGTTGATCGGACCAGAGATCACGCCTGCGGCGCTGAGGGTTTCGATGATGTCGTTCGGTTCGCGTTCGGCTGCCCAATCACCGATGATCTTGTCGAGCTCATCTTGGTTGCGTCCGCGCGCGCCGTGGGTGGCGAACCGCTCGTCGGTGGCCAGCTCCGCGCGCCCCATCGCTCGGCACAGCCGGGCGAACACGGTGT
Organism: Mycobacterium sp.; assembly: GCA_036272035.1. Taxonomy (GTDB): domain Bacteria; phylum Actinomycetota; class Actinomycetes; order Mycobacteriales; family Mycobacteriaceae; genus Mycobacterium. The sequence goes on from DATAZN010000323.1 coordinate 11,930, forward strand.
CCTGGTTGGCGGCGATCACCACCCACGAGCCGTCGGTGCTGCGGTAGATGTTAGAGGGTGCGATGCCGTCCAGGCGGGTGCCGGACGGGCCTCGCACCACTCCGCCGACGTCGTAATCCGGGATCGTGGATTCCTGTACTGCCAAGCATGATTCGTTGAGCGCCACGTCGACCACTTGGCCGTGCCCGGTAACGCTGCGCCGGTACAGAGCGGCCAGCGCGCCCTGTGCGCCGAACATCCCGGCCAGGCTGTCGCCCAGCGACAACGCCAGCCGCGGGGGTGGTCCGCCCGGGAAGCCATTCAGGTGCCGCAGACCGCTGGTCGCCTCGGCCACCGAGGCGTATCCGGCCTTGTGCGCGTCTGGACCGGTCTGCCCGTAGCCCGACACCCGAACCAGGATGATCCCTGAATTACGTTGGCTGAGAACGTCGTAACCCAGGCCCCACTTCTCCAGAGTGCCCGGACGGAAGTTCTCCACCACGATGTCGGATTTCTCGATGAGATCGAGGAACAACTCGCGCCCCCGTGGCCGACGCAGGTCCAAGGTGATGGCCCGCTTGTTGCGTGCGTGCACCGTCCAGAACACGTGATGCCCGCCGACCTCGGCCTGTCCCCAGGTGCGCAACGGGTCCGGCGCTCCCGGCGGCTCGACCTTGATGACGTCGGCGCCCATATCGCCGAGCAGTCGGCCGGCGAACGGCCCGGCGATCAGGGTGCCCAACTCGAGCACCCGGATGCCGTCCAGCGGACCGGTGGGGGCTGCTCCTATGCGCCGCTCCTCAGCATCGCTGCCTCCCCCTCGCCGCTGCGCGGCTGGAGGTACCCCCACTGCATCGTCGCCGGCGGTCATGCCGTCCCTACGAACTTGTGACGTTCCAGCCAATCGGAGACGGCGGTGACAGCTTCGCGCAATTTATCGCGCTGATCCGGACCGGCGTAATAGTGTGTGGCGCCGTGGATTTCGTGAATCTCCTTATCGGGATGGCCGATTGCCTCGAACAGGCGTCGGGTGTGGCTGGGTGTGCACGCATCGTCAGCGAGGTTGCCGATCACCAGCGCGGGCACCGCGATATCACGCCCACACTCCACCCCGTCGCCGTGCGCGTCGTCGTAGCTCCATTGCGAGAGCCAACTGCGCAGCGTGCAGAACCGGGCGAGTCCGACCGGGCCCATGTTCACCACTTCAGGATCGCCCAGATAGCACGATCCCGGAACCCGTTCGTTGGGATCGACGGCCGGATCGAGCCACCGCGGGTCGGCCATCGTGCCGTGCACGACGAAGCCGAACTCGTCGTCGGGACGGCCGGCGGCTTTCAGTTCGGCCAGCTTGTCTTTGACCCAGGCGGTGATACGGCGGTTACGGTCGATCTGGGCTTGCCGATAGCGGGATAGGAACTCCTCGCTGTAGGGCGGCTGGTTCGGATTGTCCGGGTTGTACAGGTCCAGCTCCGGATCCCGCTTGGTCGGATCGGATTCGTCCAGGATGGACCCGTCCATCCACTCGGTCAGGGTGCCGTGCCGGCTGATGTGTGCGGCCAGCAGCATGATTCCGTCGGCGGCGGGCAGATCGAGCTGGGTGAGATCGGGCCCGTCACCTGACGGGCTCGACGTGATGGTCGCGTGCTGAGCCTGCTGCTGGTACAGCACCGACAGCGAACCGCCGCCGCTCCAGCCGGCCAGCACCACCTTCTGATAGCCGAGCCGTTCCTTGGCATCCTTGATGGCGGCGCCGAGATCCTCGATCACCTTCTCCATCAGCAGCGCCGAATCGGTGCCGCGAAACCGGCTGTTGCAGTAGACAACATGGTGACCGGCCCGCGCCAACGCGTTGATCATCGGCAGGTACGCGCCACCGCCGATCGGGTGCATGAACATCAGCACGGTGTCCGACGGGTTGTTTTTGGGCTTGAGCAGATAGCTTTCCAGCACGACGATTTCGGCGAGGCCGCCGTAGACGTCGCGAACCCCGGAATTGTTCTGGAAGGCAACGAGATAGGGGATCCGGTCGTAGTCGTGCTTCACGGGCGCTCTGGTCATCTGCGGCGCTCTCCCCCGCAAGCGGGAGGTGCCCCCACTTCATCACTGCGTTCTGCATCGTCGCTAGCGGTGGTCTCCATCAATGCTGTCCTAGGTCATTTGCCAGCACCTCGGCTGACGGGGTTAGTCGCCGACGGGTGTCGACTGCGATCACCTGCCAGTCGACGCGGGAGTGCTCGTCGAATTTGCGGCGGGCACGCTCGCGCGCCTTCTCTGGCGCGCCGTGGTGAACTCCTTGTGGCGCATGGGAAATCAGGCCAGGTGGCATCGGAATTCCATAGAGCGAACCGCCATGGAAGAAGGCGATCTCGTCGTAGTCGACGTTGCGGTGATACCACGGTGTGCGCTCGGTACCCGGGACGCCTTCGGCGGGCTTGGGCAGGAAGTTCATCACGTAGACCCCGGTGGCCTGCATGAACAGGTGCACAGTCGGGGGGAGGTGGACGCTGTCGGAGGTCACCACGTTGTAGTCGTCGATGTTGAACGTGAAGGCGAAGTTGTCGCCGCGCCAGCCTTCGACGTCGAGTGGATTGTGTTGATAGAACTGCGTTGTCGGGCCGCCCTCATGGACCAGCCGCACCTGGTAGTCGTCGCGGCCGTCGTCGTCGATCGGCTCGGGTTCGGGAATGACCGCCTGTGAGGGGTCGAACGGGAAGTGCCGGCCCAGCGAACCCGGTGGCGGAACCCGGAACTCCTCGCTGGCCTCGATCATCAGCAACGTCGTTTCGGCTTCGGGGACGTGACGCCAGGTGCATGCCTTCGGTAGATACACCCAGTCGCCGTCGCGGTAACGCAGCGGCCCGAACTCGGTCTCCAGCAGGCCCGTCCCTTGGTGCACGAAGCACAGCAGATCGCCGTCGACGTGGCGGACGAAATACGGCATCGCCTCGTGGCGTCGGGACAACGAGATCCGGCAGTCCGAGTTGGTGAACATCAACAGCGGCCCGCCGTGGGCGTCGGTTGCGTCGCTCGGTTTGAGTTCGCTGGACAGCACGTCAAGGGGACGCAAGGGGCCCTCTGACCGGTAGGCGGTGGGGTCGTGGCGGCGGTACATGTTCGCGGTGCGGCCGGTGAACCCGCCGCGACCCAGTTCGTCGTCTTTCAGGCCCTCGAGGTCAGCGTGCAGGCGACGTGGTGTCTTGCCTTTGCGCAGGTGAATGAAGGATTCCATGGCGGGCTCCAGGGTTGCGACGGCATCCGGGACGGCAGAAACTGAAAGTGACATTACTTTTTCTTCTTGCGCAGCACAAGGTCTTTCTGCAGTAGTCCCGATGACTTCTCCGGCCCGGCGCAGTCTGTAGGACATGACCAACGACACCATCACCGCCACGATCACGATCCCCGCAGCGGCCGAAGCAGTATTCGGCGTACTGGCAGACCCCACGACTCATGCCGCCATCGACGGCACCGGCTGGGTAAGAGAATCCCTCGACGGCACGTCGTTGACGGATGACGGCCAGATCTTTCGTATCGCGATGTACCACGACAACCACCCCGCCAAGAACTATGAGATGGCCAACAAGGTGGTCGTGTTCGACCGCCCCCACGCCATTGCCTGGCAGCCGGGCCAGGACGCCGCAGGAGACGGGACGCTGACATTCGGCGGCTGGATTTGGCGTTACGACATACACGACGTGGGATCCTCTGAATCTCACGTCGCGCTCACGTACGACTGGTCGGCGGTACCGGCTGAACTCCGTGAGCAGATTCCATTCCCGCCGTTCGACCCCACACACCTCGAGAATTCGCTCAAGCATCTGTCCGACCTGGCCGCGTCCCGGTGATTCTTCAATCCCGCACGCGCAGGACGACTTTTCCTTTCGCGGTGCGATTCTCCAGCGAGGCGATCGCGGCAGCGGCTTCCTCCAGCGGGTAGACCACCGGCTCGGGAGGAGGCAGCTGGCCCGAGGCGAGCAGCCGCTCGAGATCGGCCCACTGCTCGGTCAGCGCGTCGGGGTGCGTGCCGGCCCAGGCGCCCCAGCCGACACCGACGACGTCAACGTTGTTCAGCAGCAGTCGGTTGACTTTCACCGTCGGGATCTCTCCGCCGGTGAAGCCGATGACCAGCAGACGGCCCCCCGGTGCTAGCGAGCGCAGCGAATCGGTGAACCGGTCGCCGCCGACGGGATCGACCACCATGTCGACACCGCGGCCGTTCGTCAATTCCTTTGCGGCGTCCTTGAATCCATCGGCCAGCACGACGTCGGTGGCGCCCGCTGTCCGTGCGATATCTGCCTTGTCGTCGGTGCTGACGACCGCGATGACGCGCGATGCGCCCAATACCGACGCCAATCGAAGCGTCGACGTACCGATTCCGCCGGCCGCGCCGTGCACCAACACCGTGTCGCCTGACTGCAGCCGACCACGCACGGTCAGGGCGAAGTACATGGTCAGGTCGTTGAACAGCAATCCCGCGCCCGCGGTGAAGCTCACGTTGTCCGGCAATTTGAACACCCGGTCGGGTGCCAGCACCGCGACTTCAGCCATACCCCCGGTCAGCATCGTCAGACCGACAACCCGGTCGCCAGGCTTCACGTTGGCGTCCCGAGGCGCCGATCGGACCACACCGGCGATCTCGGCACCCAACACGAACGGCGGATCCGGCCGGTACTGGTAGAGGCCTCGGGTCAGCAGCGCATCGGGGAAGGCCGCGCCGGCCGCATGCACCTCGACGACCACGCCGTCGCCGGTCGGCTCATCGATCTCACCGACCTCGATGCCGTCCGGACCCTCGAGTCGAGTCAACTGTGCTGCGCGCATGCCACCTCCGTCGTCAGGCTGAACGTCGCTATGGCATGACGTTAGCCTCGTGGAACGGAGCGTTCCCGCTCGGTCCCTTTTCGGTTGGGTAGCAGCTACCGCGAGCTCGTCATCCGAGCCACGCCGCGCATCAAGGACCGGCTGACGACGTGGCGGACCCGTTGCGACGGTGATTGCGAAATGGGTTGCGGCGCTGCTCCAAGGCGTGGGAACAGCGCGAGAGCGTTAGAGCGCTCGATAGCCTCGCGGGCAGCCGTATCGATGTGCGGATAAATCTCCAGCCCGGCCGCGAAGATTTTTCCGGCGACTGTCGGGGCGAACGGGAAGTCGGATCCGAACGTGATGTGGCCGGGTTTGGCGAAGGCCAGCAGGGTCGGCAACGCAGCCGCGCTTGAGGACAGCGCCGTGTCAAAGTAGAAGCTCGCGAAGTCATCGAGTACATCGGCAGGGCTGCGACCGGTGTCGGCGGTGATCGCTACGGCCATTCGGTGACTGGCATAGGGCACGAACCCGCCGGCGTGGCTCAGGATAAAGCGGATGTTGGGGTAGTTGCTTCGAATTCCATTGCACACCAGTAAGTACGCGGAGCGAGTGGTGTCGAGCAGGAAGTCCGCTGCGAACGGGGGGATGCCGGGCACCGTGGGACCCGGCAGCTCGGCTGGGTGAATGAACACCACCGCTGACCGTTCGTTGAGGGCGGCGAACAGCGATTCCTGGCCGTCCTCACCCAGATACGTGCCGGCGTTGTTCGCGAGGAGCACAACACCGTCGGCATGCAGCTCGTCGAGTGAGCGCACTACTTCTGCGACGGACACGACGATGTGCGGCATGGGCACGGTCGCAAAAAACCCGAACCGGTCGCGATGTGCTGCGGCCAGTTCGGCGGTGTAGTCGTTGAGGTCGCGCGCGAGCGCGGCCGCATCCGCCGGGTTCGGCAAAAACGCTGTGCCAGGGGTGGACACCGACAAGATCGCGGTGCCGACGTCGAGGTCTGCCATCGCCTGCAACGATGCCTCGGGGCTCCACCCGGGCAGCTCTCGTCCACCGGCCGCGCTAAGCCCGGCCTTCTGCAACGCTTTTCGGTAGTCAGGGGGGATCAAGTGGTGATGGGTGTCGATGCGTAGCACGGTCGCCTCCTGTTAGTAGTCGTCCGGTATAGCCACATGAGCCAGCATGGGAACGGTGTCTTCCCGGTGCAGCAGCGATTGGGCCGCGGTCTTGAACTGCGCCAGTTTCTCGACGATGGTCTGCCCCTGCCGGGTGTGTCCCCAGATGCTGATGCCCCGATACGTCGTTGGTTGCCAGGTCTTCTCGTCGACGACGATGGGATTCCACCCGACTTCCCATTCGAATCCTGACGGTGTGACGGCGTAGTAGGACAGTTCGCGGTCGTTGGTGTGTTGTCCGACCTCCAGCGCCAGCTGGAACCCGAGGTCTTTCACCCGCTGATAGGACGCGGTCATGTCGTCGAGGTCGGCGACTTGAACGTTGACGTGCTGAACACGCGTGCGGATCGGGTTGATCGGCAACCGATTGACCGTGGCGATCGCGATGGAGTGGTGCCGCCGGTTGACCCGCAGGAAGCGGATCTTGAACTTGAGACCACTGATGGTTTCGTCGATGAAGTCGGTGAGCCGAGCGTCGAACACGGTGTCGTAATACCCGCGCATCTGATGCGGCTTCGTGGACGTGACAGCGACATGGCCGATTCCGGCTTCGCCGGTGACGAAGCCGCCGCGGACCGCCATGTCCAGCGGCACGTCGCCGGTGCGGGGCCGGGTGAACAACTCTTGCGCGAGGCCGTTAGGGCCAGGGAACCGCGCCAGACGCTCAACGCCGCGCAGCCCGGCCTCCTCCGCGGTCCCCTCGATAACCGGCACATCATGGCGAGTAACTCGGGCGAGGATTTCGTCGAACGTGCGATGGTCGTCGCCCTGCCAACCGAGGGCGGTGACGTCCTCGGCGGGCCCGCGCCGCAACAGGAACCCGCATTGCTTGTCGTCGAGTCGAAATCGCAGCACGTCGGGGCCGGTATCGTCGACGTGCATGCCGATGGCGTCGTGACCGAAGCGCCGCCAGTCGGTAAACCTCTCGGTCTCGACGACGATGTAGCCCAGGTGGACGCTGCCAAAGATGTTCATCGATCGAAAACTGATGGTGCACTGAGAAAGTCGATGGCTATTCGATTGAACAGCTCGGCCCGTTCCCACTGCATCCAATGGCCGGTGCGAGAGGTCATGACCAGTTCGGCGTTGGGCATCAGGTTGGCCAGCATCGGCCCACCGGACGGCCGATTGACTTTGTCGTCACGACCCCACAACACCAATGTCGGTGTCTGCAGATGCTTGAGGCGCTTGTCTCGGGTGAGGTCCATTCGCCACAGCGTGCGCAGCGCTGTCGGTCCGGACGGACGACGCAGCGGCGGGTCGGCCACCACCTCGGGATCGACCGAGGCCGCGTATCGGGTGTCGATCAGGCTGTCAGGCACGCAAGCACCCTCGTAGACAAGGTAATTGCGGATGAATGTCTCCAGCTTGTCGCGGCTGGGTCCGTCGCCACCGTAGTACGCCAACAAGGTCTTGAGTCCGGCGGTGGGGGCACCGCGGGTAGTGCCGATCCCACCGGGACCCATCAGGACAAGCTTGCCAACACGCTGGGGTGTGTCCAGCGCCAACCGCAGCGCGGCCGCACCGCCGTAGGAGTTGCCGACCAAACACGCTGTGCCGGTACCGAGTTCGTCGAGCAGGCCGCGGATCATGTCGGCGAGGTAGCCGAATGGATCAGACTGGTCGACACCTTTGGCCGAGCGGCCATAACCGGGCATGTCGGGCACGATCAACCGGAAATGCTCTGCGAGAGAGTCGATGTTGCGGGAGTAGTTGGAGACGCCGGAGGCGCCGGGCCCGCCGCCGTGCAGCATGACGACGGGCAGCCCGTCACCGGCTTCGGCCACGAACATCGGCTTTCCGGCGACGTTGACGGTCTGCTCGTGTAGGGCGGTCGTGGTCATGCGCTGGCCTCGGTTCTGGTGAATCCGGACAAGCTATAGCCGGTCGGTGGGGGCGGTAACGGCTGTCCGGATTTCGCAGCGGCATAGATGAATCCGTCAGGGCGCAGCACCGCGGCCGCTGCCGTTCTGCGCCGTAGCCAGCGCACGAGCGTCGATTCGACGATCGGGATCGCGGGGACGCCGAGATCCGCCCAGGCTTGGCTGCCGCCTGGCGCAGGTCCGACGTGCACGATGGCCCACTGCCCGCCCAGGAGCTCGTCGAAGCGGACCCTCGCGCCATCGGCGTTCGTCACCCACGGCTGCGGGACCTGCCATCCCACTGCGCGGTGCCGGACGGAGCTCAAAAAGCCTCGACGGTATCGCGCATCGGGAATCCAGGTGAACTTGTCCAGCCGGGCGCTCACCGCGGGCACTCGCAAAAAGGTGCGCAATATATGGTTTCGCACGACGGCGATCGCACGGTTGCGTTCGGTGATGATCCGCCCCGTGCGACAGGCGCGCCGCGTCACCTCGGTGACGTGTGGTTTGCGTTCAGCTTGGTACGTATCGAGCAGCGACTCCGGAGCTTGTCCTTTCAACACGGCGGCGAGCTTCCAGCACAGGTTGGCGGCGTCGCGAACACCGGCCGACATTCCCTGGCCGATCCACGGCGGCATTGCGTGCGCGGCATCGCCGGCCAGGAAGATTCGGCCTACCCGCCAGCGGTCGGCGACGCGGACGTGGTGGCTGTAGATCACGGCGCGCAGAATCTCGACGTTCTCGTCGGTGATGCCCTGGTCGTTCAGCACCTTCCAAATTGCGTCGTGGTGGAGCAACTCCTGCTCGAGTTCGCCTGCGCGCGCAGGGTATTCCCAGCGGTGGTGGCCCAGGGGAGTCGGACAGTCGACGGTTGGGCGGACCGGATTGCAGTGAAAGCGCAACCGGTCGTGGCCTTCCCACTCCCGCAGCACCTTGGTGTCGATGACGACCCAGCGCTCGCTGTAGGTCCGCCCGGTGTAGCCGATGCCGAGTTGGCCTCGGGTCGGCGACGAGCCGCCGTCGGCGGCGATGACATAGTCGGCGTGCACCCGCTTCAACGTGTCGGTTCGCAGGTTGGCAAGCATCAACTCGACGCGGTCGTCTTTGGGATGCATGCGCAGGCATTCGTGTTCCAGCAGTACGTCAACGTTGGCAAATCGCTCGACGCCGTCCCGCAGGACATGGTCGACCGCTGGTTGATACAGAAACTGCTGCGGTGGATGCCCGGCCCCGCGGGGGTGGACCTTCAAGTCGATGAACGGCACATTGTCGGCGTCGACAAAGGTCAGCGGCCGGTCGGGCAGCATATCCCGCTGTAGCCGTTCGTCCAGCCCGACGGACTGCCAGATCCGCATGACTTCTTCGTCAGTCGAGATGGCTCTGGCGCGACCGTAGACATCGGAATCACGCTCGATGACAAGCACTTTCAATCCGAGTTGGCCCAAAAGGTTCGCGGCGGTGGCACCGGTGGGGCCGTAGCCGATCACCGCCACGTCGTAGGTGTCCGCAGTGGTCATAGTTTAGCTCGCATCGTCGGGGGCCTTGTTCTGTAGCGATCGCTACGGTAATGTAGCGATCGCTACAGCGTCAAGAGGAGATTGAAGTTGGCCAAGAAGGTGCAACCGACCAGGCGCAAACGCGCCGACGGTGAGCTGTCGCGCGAACGCATCCTCGACGCGGCTACCGAGATCGCCGCCGAGCGCGGCTACGAAGGCGCCAGCATCGCACTGGTCAGCGCCAAATGCGGGTTGCCGGCCAGTTCCATCTACTGGCACTTCACGAACAAGGACGACCTGATCGCGGCGGTGATCGAGCGCAGCTTCGGGGACTGGCTGAAAGCCTGGCAGGTCCCCGTTGAAGGCTCACCGCAAGATCGCCTGGTGGGCTTGGCAATGCAGATCGCGAAGGCTCTGCTGGATTCGCCCGACTTCATTCGGCTCGGCCTGATGCTGTCGCTGGAACGCCGGCCGATTGAGCCGCGGGCGCGCGCGATGTTCCTCCAGTCCCGAGCGCAGACCTTCGACCAGTTGGTCGAAACCATGCGGGGCTTCACGCCGGATCTCACCGATGCTCAGGTTCATCAACTGGTCACATACGCCATCGCCGGCGCGGACGGATTGTTCATCGCCAAAGAGATCGGCGGCGACGCGGTGGACCTGCTCGCGCTTTTCGAATTGCACGCCTGGGCGCTGTACGACAGCGCGCTGCGGCTGATCTCCGAGGACGGTCGGCTATGACGCCGAGGCCGCACAGCGAGCAGGGTGCGCGAAAAGGAGAGCATCGCGGCCGGTCGTCGAACCCGCTGACCAAGGTCCACGATCTGGCGTGGCTGGAATTCCAGAAGCCGGATCTGGTTCGCGCCGAAGCGTTTGCGCATGCGTTCGGCTTCACCACCGTGTCGCGCAGCGGCGACGGGCTGCAGTTGCGTGGCAGCGATCCGGGCTCGCCGTGTGTGCTCATCCGCCGCGGACCAACGTCGCGATTCATCGGTACCGCATTCACGGCCGCGGACGAGGCGGATGTGCTGCGGCTGGCTGACGCCAACGGTGCGGCGACGCGCGCGCTGCCCGAGACGATTGGCGGGCTCGCCGTAGATCTGAGGGATCCCGGCGGTATGCCGGTTCGCGTCGTCGCGGGCACTCATCAGCTCGAAGCGTTGCCGGCTCAGTCGGCGCAGACCTTCAACTTCGGGACCGAGCTGCTGCGCGCTAACGCTGTCCAGCGGCCGCCCCGGCAGCCCGCGCGGGTGCAACGCCTCGGGCATGTCGTGTTGCAGACGACAAAGTATCGCGAATCGCTGGACTGGTACCTGGATCAGCTCGGCATGATCGTCAGCGACTTCGCGTTCTTTCCCGGCCAGCGCGACCGCGGGCCGACGGGAAGTTTCATCCGCTGCGACCGCGGTCAGACTCCCGC
>DATAZN010000324.1:0-5869 GCA_036272035.1 Mycobacterium sp.
TCGCGCCGGATCGCCGTCGTCGACAACGTCTGCCATCTATGGGGCCGTCTACCGGAACTTCCAGTGCCATGTCGTTAACGCGCGTTCCGCGGGCGCAAGTTCGGACGGTGAACTTCGAGCGTCTTGGCTTTGCGCGCTAGCGCGACAAGCTTGGAGGTTCTCGGCTTCGCCGTCGGGTTACGAGCGAGCCGCTTTGCTGCCGCCATGGCCTTCTTCTTCGAAATTCCTTCAGCACGGAGCAGTCGATAGATTCGCTTGCGTCGTGCGCGTTTCGCCATAATGTGACCCCCTCTTAGTGAAGCGCGGCCTCGAAGCAACGCCCCTGGCGGGCGTTTATTAGGCGCGGATCGCGTCGAGCGCCTTGCGGAGTGCTTTGGGTTCGGTGGGCTTGTGCGGCGCGGTCTTCTTCATCTCGAGCATCTTCGCGCCGAGATCCTGGAGCTGGGAGCGGCTGAGGCCTTCACGGACCTTCGGGAACCAGTCCTGTTCCTCTTCTTCGATGTGGTGGCTGACTGATTCGATCAGCACGGTCGTCTTTGCTTCGAACCGTTCGTCATCAGGGGTCATGGACGCAAGTTCCAGAATGAGAACATCAGCGACGTGGTGTTCTTCGTAGGACTCGAGGATGTCGTCTTCGAGATCGGGTAGCGCGGTGCGGACTTCTGGGTACATGCACTCGTTCTCAATGTAAGTGTGCACGGTCAGCAGCTCGATCATCTTCTCGACGAGCTGGCCCTTGACGGCGTCTGTCGTTCCCTTTTGCTGGAACCGACGAAACAATGCCTTGACTTCCTTGTGGTCGTCTTTGAGAAGAACAATGGCGTCGGTGGACATGATTCGAGGCTCCCAGTTCTAGTTCCAACGGATAGGGCGTAGATGCTGTGCCCAACATGCCCATCCACCGCCGCGTCTAATCAACTGACGGCGGCGCGGGCCGCGGGCACGTGGCCGCATCAGAGTGAGCGCTCAAAGTGGTCTGCTGGCGCGACAAACTGGTCGCCGTCCACACCAGGTTCCGCGGTGCCGGCGGCAAGCTCATCGTCAATCTGCGGGGCGGGACGATCGTAAAGCTGCCGCCCGCGGCTCTCCAATGTCGCGGATGAGGACCGGGCACGGGAGTGGCGCGGGCGGCAGCGGGCTCAATTGTGATGAGGGTCTACTTCCTTCGATATCCATCACCTGCCTTCGTGATCAAGGGTGGGGGTGCCGGGACGGGCGGGGAACGTTGCCGGCGCCAGGCTTCGCGGCCGAGGCTGACCAGTTGATCGCCCTGTTTTGTTGGTGCCGGCCCGCGACCGCAGCGCTGGTGTTGCGGAGCCTGATACGGATTCGCCCGTACCGGGTCCGTCGGTTGGCGCGGATCCGCCCATTCGGCGGCGACGATTGCCTCAAACTCGGCGTCGACTAGCTGTTGATCAGCCAACACGAGATCAACGAAACCGTCGGTCCCGGCGAGTGCTGCGAGTTGAAGGTTAGACATGGGGATCGCCCCGATTTCAGGCGTTGATGGACTGCCGATCAGTGGAGTTTTTTCCGATGACTTGGCGGCTCTGGTCGCCGCCGATTGAGATCTTGCGGGGCTTCGACTTTTCGGCGACGGGTATGTGCAACCTCAGCACGCCACTGTCGTAGTCGGCGGTGATGTTGTCGGTATCGAGCGTGTCGCCCAGGACGAGTTGACGGCTGAAGACGCCGCGCGGCCGCTCGGCAGCGAGCATCTCCTTGTCGTCGTCTGCTGCTGGGCGTTCGGCCCGGACGGTGACGACGTTGCGTTCGACATCGAGGTCAATCGTGTCCGCCGCGACACCAGGAACATCGAGTTCGACGACGAACATGTCGCCGTCGCGCCAGGCGTCCATGGGCATCACCGCGGGCCTGGCCATCGTCCCCTGTGTGCCGAAAACCTGCTGGGTGAGTCGGTCCAGTTCACGGAACGGGTCTGTGCGCATCAGCATCGTCTCCACCTCCATGTCAGCTATGGATGCTCCCTGTTGGTCCACGTCTCGCCCTAGACGATCTGTGGTGTGCGCTATAGATTTCATACAACAGCCACCAGGGACAATGCAAGAGGTGGACCAGAAGAAATTTTGCGAGAGAGGATCCGTACGTGACCCAACCTGACAGCGATCGCGGCGTCTACGGAATCACCATTGCCGCCGACCTCGTCGGGACGGGCGTGCAGAACCTTCGCTTGTACGAGGCCCGAGGACTGATCGAACCGGCCCGGACCGACGGAGGCACCCGCCGCTACAGCGCCAATGACGTGGACCGGCTTCGCCGGATCAGCGAGCTGCTGGCCGCCGGCCTCAATCTGGCCGGCATCGCCATGGTGATAGTCCTAGAAACAGAGAACGCCCAACTACGAGCCGACAAGCAGAACACCGATGGTTGACGCCCCTGCAAATCACACCCCGGACGTTCCCTAGGCCGACCACCCCGCCCGACACGCGATGCCAGCCTCTCGAAGCTGGACCCACTCGCCTCAGCTACGACATCGCTGTGCGCCTGTGCTCCCACTTCTGAGCGAGCATCATGTACGCCGCCGTCGCTGCCCTCGTCGAGCAATGTCTCCACACGAGCTGGACTACAGGCCGGAATCGGCCTCCAGACTCTTGGAACGGCTCGCCGGTCGACGGCTCACAGATCGTCTCGGCACCGAGTAAACGAACGTAACAAGCTAAGCCGCCACGCGATCAGCGACTGGGGCCGGACCTGACCACTCTGCTTTGCTCGCTGTAAGCGCGTCTCAATGTTCTTGACTTCCAGCATCGCTTATAGCATCGTTTTCAGCATCACTTCTGGCATCGCTAGTAACATCGTTTGGAGCATCGATGGCTGACGACAAGATCAGAGAGAACCGGCTCCGCCGAATGGCCGAGCGCCAGGGCCTGCGGCTGACCAAGTCTCGGCGCCGCGACCGCCACGCGACCGGGTACGGCACCTACATGCTGGTCGACGAGACAACCGGCAACACCGGCACCGACGGGTACGGGCTCGACCTAGATGCGATCGAACGCCAGCTGCGCGACGAACCCAAGACATGACAACGACGACTTCTGCCGTCTTCGTGCTTTGTTAGACCACGGGGAGGTACGGACATGGATAGCTTCACTTCGGATGCGGCGTCGTTCGCCGTCACCCTTCAGCACCTCGACGGGCACGCCGAGCTAATCCTGGTCGGAGAACTCGACGTCGCCACGGCTCCCGACCTGCTCACCACACTGAATAGCCTCATCGAGGACGACCACCGCGACCTTCGATTGAACCTGTCAGGGCTGTCGTTTATGGATGCCTCGGGCGTAAGCGTCCTGATGCAAGTCCACAAGCACCTCGGCGAGGTCGGCGGCCGATTGACGCTCACCTTCGTGCACGGGATACCTCAACGAATTTTGGGTATCTGTGGCCTGCTCGAGGTTCTCACCGAACACCACAGCCCCAGCGCGTCCTCACCCCGCCGGCAGGAAGCCAGCATTGAGCCAAGACGAACGCACCGAACATAACAATTCGCCACACGCGTCCACCGTCGGTTTGCCCGCATCTCTGGACGCGCCAGCACTGGCGCGACTTCACCTACGGCAATTTCGACCGCAGCTAGCGCCGCCCATCCTCGATGACGCGCTGATTCTCACCAGCGAACTCGTGACCAACGCAGTGTTTCATGGCAAGCCCAAGATCAGCCTCAGCGTCCACATCGAGATGCCAAACCTGATCGTCGCCGTCAGTGACGAGAGCCCAATGATGCCGCCCGAGATACCCGAATTGCCGCTGCTCGCAGCTCCCCACGGTCGAGGCCTAGCCATCGTTGATTCGGTCGCCGCCGAGTGGGGCGTCAGGCGCCACATTCCCGGACCAGGCAAAGTCGTGTGGTTTCTTCTGCCGCTGCGCTGATCGTGAGTTTGTGCGTCGCTGCTCCTCGCAACACCCAAACCGCCCTCAGCCGGAAGGGCGAGGAGTACGGACCCTGAGCAGTGCCGTGATGCCACCTCCCCGCTAAGCCCTCCGCATTCCACGACCACCCCGAGCGCAACGCCAGGGAGACCCCCCGCCCGCCATCTCGGCTCCGCAGGTGGCCGGCCACCGCAAGACCGCCCACTGGCCGAGAATGGAAAGCTCAAACGACGGTCTTGTCGGCAGGCTCTTGACCAGCCCGCGGCCACGACGCCTCACTGTCTCGTCTGAAACCGACGAAACCGGGGTATGACCGGCAGGTAATGAAAGGTAACCAGCAGGCAGGACACACCTCGTGACCGATGAGGAATTCGCCGAGCTCACCGCTCAATACATCGCCGCGACGGAGGCACGCCTGACACTGATCAGGGCCGACCTGCCCGTCACCCCCGCTGCACTCGCGAATTACCGCGACGTCGCCGACCACGAATGGGAACTTGGCTTGGCGTGGGACGAGGAACTCATGCGATCGGTCGAAGGGTAGAGATCAAGATGGCAACAGTCACCGCGACGATCCGCACGCCCCCGTCGGTTGTATTCGGCGTGCTTGCCGACGGCTGGCTCTACAGCAACTGGGTCGTAGGAACATCGCACATGCGCGCCGTCGACCAGAACTGGCCAGCCGTCGGCACGCGCCTGCATCACGCTGCCGGCGTATGGCCCCTCGTCGCTCGAGACGAATCTGTCGTCGAAGAAGTCGAACCGGACCACCGGCTTGTACTAAATGCCAAAGGCCGTCCGCTCGGCGAGGCGCGGGTGGTGATCGAGCTAGCTGCTGCCGGGGAAAACACGCTCGTAACGATGACCGAAACCCCAATAGCTGGGCCGGGCAAGTGGGCACACAATCCGGTCAGCGAAGCCATCCTCGTTCGCCGCAATGTCGAATCGTTAGCTCGACTCGCAGCCGTAGCCGAACGACGCACGCAGCCGGCGGACTGAACAACGTGCCGCCGCCGTCAGGCGTCGACGCCGTCGTTGTGGGCGCCGGACACAACGGGCTCGTCGCGGCCAACCTGCTCGTCGACGCCGGGTGGGACGTGCTTGTCGTCGAAGCAACCGACCATCCCGGCGGGGCAGTTCATTCCGACGAGTCGGTCCAAGCCGGATTCGTCACTGATCGGTTCAGCTCCTTCTACCCGCTGGGCGCTGCATCACCGATCCTGCAATCGCTTCGCCTCGACGAGTACGGCTTGTCCTGGACACATTCACCCACCGTCCTTACTCACATCTGGCCGGACAACCGCAGCGCCGCCGTCTCCCGGAACCGGGACCTCACCGCCGCCTCGATCGATGCCTTCGCCGCCGGAGACGGGCAGGCCTGGCTCAGGCTCGTCGAACAATTCGAACGGATCAGCGAGCCGCTGCTTGACTCGCTGTTCACCCCGTTTCCGCCAGTCCGCGCCGCAGCCAGACTGGCCCGCCGAATGGGGCTGGCCGAACTACTGCGCTTCGCCCGATTCGGCGTGACCCCGGTGCGCCGCTTCGGTGAGGAACACTTCCGCGGCGAGGCGGGACCACTGCTGATCGCCGGCAACGCCCTCCACGCCGACCTTGGTCCAGAGGGCGCCGGCAGCGCACTGTACGGCTGGCTACTGGCGATGCTGGGCCAAACCGTCGGGTTCCCTGTCCCGGTCGGAGGATCAAGCCAAATCACCGCCGCTCTGACCACGCGGCTGACCTCTCGCGGGGGCGTGCTGCGCGTCAACGATGAAGTGACCTCCATCGATATTGCGGCTGGAGCCGCAACGGGGGTGCGACTAGCCGACGGCGAGCGCATCGCCGCGCGCCGCGCCGTGCTCGCGGACGTTTCCGCGCCCGCGCTGTACGGGGACCTCATCGGACTACATCGCTTACCTGACCGAGTGGCCGAGGATCTCGGACGATTTCAGTGGGACGCCGCAACGTTCAAACTCAACTGGGC
>DATAZN010000325.1:0-2261 GCA_036272035.1 Mycobacterium sp.
TAGGGATCAACTACGCGGGCGGCTTCAAAGAGGTGGCTGCCGAAGTGGCCGACCTCGAGCGCGCCGGCTTGGACATTGTCTTTGTCCCCGAGGCGTATTCGTACGACGCGGTGAGTGCGCTCGGCTATTTGGCGGCCAGCACCGAAAGGGTCGAGCTGGCCTCGGGCATCCTGCAGCTCTACACCCGCACACCCACCCTGACCGCGATGACGGCCGCCGGGCTGGACTACGTCTCCGACGGTCGCTTCACCCTGGGCCTGGGCGCGTCGGGCCCCCAGGTGATCGAGGGTTTCCACGGCGTCCGCTACGACGCACCGATCGCACGCACCCGCGAGGTCATCGAGATCTGCCGCCAGGTGTGGCGGCGCGAGAAGCTGCAATATCAGGGTGAGCACTACGAGATCCCGTTGCCCGCCGGTAAGGGCACCGGCCTGGGTAAGTCCTTGAAGCTCATCAATAAGCCTGTGCGGGAACGCATCCCGATATTGATTGCCGCGCTGGGACCCAAGAACGTCGAGTTGGCCGCCGAGCTCGCCGAAGGTTGGCAGCCCATCTTCTTCCTGCCGGAGAAGGCACAGGATGTCTGGGGCGAGGCGCTGGCCGCCGGCCAAGCCAAGCGCGACCCGGCTCTGGGCAACCTCGAAGTGTTCGCCGGTCCAACCCTGGCCATTGGCGAAAACGTCGAGCCGCTACGGGAAATCGTGAAGCCCCATCTCGCGCTCTACATCGGTGGCATGGGCGCCAAGGGTAAGAACTTCTACCACACGCTGGCCACCAGTTACGGCTACGGGGCGCAGGCCGACCGCATCCAAGAGCTCTACCTGGCGGGCGACAAGGAAGCGGCCGCCAAGGCGGTTCCGGACGAGCTCGTGCGCGACGTGTCGCTGATCGGAACGCCCGGATTCGTCAAGGAACGGATAGCGGCTTTCCGCGAGGCCGGTGTGACCACACTCAACGTGGTGCCCGTCGCCGCGACCGCCCACGAACGGGTCAAGCTGATCGAGACGCTTCGCGGCCTGGTGGACTGACGATCAGTCGCGCGCCTCAGCCAGCGCCGCGTTGAGCGTCTTGCTCGGCCGCATCACCGCGGTGACCTTCTCGTCGTCGAGCCGGTAATAGCCGCCGATATCGACGGATTCGCCTTGCGCCTTGCCGAGTTCGCCGATGATCGTGTCCTCGTCTTTGCCCAGCTCGTCGGCCAGTGCGGCGAAGTGCTTGCGCAATTCTTCGTCGTCGCTCTGCTTCGCGAGTTCCTGCGCCCAGTACAGCGCCAGGTAGAACTGGCTGCCACGGTTGTCGAGCTCACCGGTCTTGCGGGACGGCCCCTTGTTGTTGTCCAGCAGTTTGCCGATCGCGTCGTCAAGCGTCTTGCCCAGGATCTTGGCCCGCTCGTTGCCGGTCTTGATTCCGATGTCCTCGAAACATGCTCCCAGCGCCAGGTATTCGCCGAGCGAATCCCACCGCAAGTGGTTCTCTTCGACCAGTTGGTGGACATGCTTGGGTGCCGATCCGCCCGCACCCGTCTCGTACATCCCCCCGCCGGCCATCAGCGGCACGATCGACAGCATCTTGGCGCTGGTGCCCAGCTCCAGGATCGGGAAAAGGTCTGTCAGATAGTCGCGCAATATGTTTCCGGTGGCGGCAATGGTGTCCTGCCCGCGAATCGCACGCTCGATCGTGTGCCGCATGGCGCGTTCCTGCGACATGGTCTGGATGTCGAGGCCCTCGGTGTCGTGGTCGGCGAGGTAGGTGTTGACCTTCTTGCGCAGCTCGTACTCGTGCGGACGTTCCTGATCCAACCAGAACACCACCGGCATGCCCGAGTTCCTCGTCCGGTTGACAGCCAGCTTGACCCAGTCGCGGATCGCCGCGTCGGTCACGATGGGCATCCGCCAAATGTCGCCGGCCTCAACGTTTTGCGTGAGCAGTACTTCACCGGTCTCGAGGTCGACGATGTCGGCGACACCGTCCTCGGGGATCTCGAACGTCTTGTCGTGCGAGCCGTATTCCTCGGCCTGCTGTGCCATCAGACCGACGTTGGGTACGGTGCCCATCGTGGTCGGGTCGAACTGGCCGTGCGTCTTGCAGAAGTTGATGATCTCCTGATAGATGCGGGAGAGGGTGGACTCGGGGTTGACGGCCTTGGTGTCTTTCTGCCGACCGTCGGCGCCGTACATCTTGCCGCCCGCGCGGATCATCGCCGGCATCGACGCGTCCACGATCACATCGCTGGGTGAGTGAAAGTTGCTGATTCCCTTGGC
>DATAZN010000326.1:0-5362 GCA_036272035.1 Mycobacterium sp.
GGTGCGCCCTCGATCGCGCAGGTGGCCAGTTCCTGGTTGGTCATTTGGAAGCAGCCGTCGCCGTCGATCGCCCAGACCTCAGCGTCGGGTCGGGCCATCTTGGCGCCCATGGCTGCCGGGATGGCGAACCCCATGGTGCCCAAACCGCCGGAGTTGAGCCAGGTTCGCGGCTTTTCGTAGGAGATGAACTGCGCGGCCCACATCTGGTGCTGGCCGACGCCCGCGACGTACACCGCGTCGGGGCCGGCGATCTCGCCCAGTTTCTCGATGACGTACTCCGGGCTCAGGCTGCAGTCGCTCTGCGGCCCGTAGCTCAGCGGGTAGGTGGCCTTCACCTCGTTGAGGTATGTCCACCAGTCGGCGATGTCAGAGGTTTCCGCGGTGCCAGAATCCCTGTGGTGCCGCAGTGCCGCGATCAGCTCGGTGATCACGGCTTTGACATCACCGACGATCGGCACGTCGGCGTGCCGGTTCTTGCCGATCTCGGCCGGGTCGATGTCGGCGTGAATGACCTTGGCCTCAGGAGCGAACGAGTCGAGTTGTCCGGTGACCCGGTCATCGAAACGGGTGCCCAGCGCGATCAACAGGTCGCTGCGCTGCAGCCCGGCCACCGCCGAGACGGTGCCGTGCATACCCGGCATGCCCAGGTGCTGGTGGTGGCTGTCCGGGAAGGCGCCGCGCGCCATCAGTGTGGTGACCACCGGGATGCCGGTCAGTTCGGCCAGTTCCCGCAGTTGCTCGGTGGCCTCGCCGCGGATGACCCCGCCTCCGACGTAGAGCACGGGCTTGTGCGCGGCGGCGATCAGCTTGGCGGCCTCGTTGATCTGACGGTTGTGCGGTTTGGTGTTCGGCTTGTAGCCAGGCAGATCCATGCGCGGCGGCCAGCTGAACGTGCACGGCGCTTGCAGCACGTCTTTCGGGATGTCGACGA
Source organism: Mycobacterium sp. (assembly GCA_036272035.1). Classification (GTDB taxonomy): domain Bacteria; phylum Actinomycetota; class Actinomycetes; order Mycobacteriales; family Mycobacteriaceae; genus Mycobacterium. Next base: position 932 of record DATAZN010000326.1, read on the forward strand.
GCACCGCGCCCGGCCGTCCGCTGGCGGCGATGTGGAAAGCCTCGGCCATCACCCGCGGGATGTCGTCGCCATCGCGGACCAGGAAGTTGTGCTTGGTGATCGGCATGGTGATGCCGGAGATGTCGGCCTCTTGGAAGGCGTCCGTGCCGATCAGCGAACGGCCGACCTGCCCGGTCACGGCGACTACCGGGATCGAATCCATCTGCGCGTCGGCCAGCGGTGTCACCAGGTTGGTGGCCCCGGGACCCGAGGTGGCCATCATGACGCCCACCTTCCCGGTGGCGTGCGCGTAGCCGCTGGCTGCGTGGCCGGCACCCTGCTCATGGCGAACCAGGACGTGCCGCAGCTTCTTCGAATCGAACAGCGGGTCGTAGACCGGGAGCACGGCGCCGCCGGGGATACCGAAGATGACCTCGACGTCGAGCTCCTCTAGCGACCGGATTACCGACTGTGCGCCGGTGAGTTGCTCAGGCGCAACATGTTTCGCCCGGGCAGTCGGCGGCTTGGCGGCGGGCTTCGCCGCATCGGAGGCGATGCGTGCCACATCCTGCGACGCAGGCGTCGAAGCCGGTGCCTGCGGCTCGGAATGTGGCCTGGTGGGTGCGCTCACGGTGTCCTCTTCGTCGTTGTTCGCTCTGGAAAGTTGTAGATGATCTTTTTGCTGACGCCACATCGATGGTGGGCAACAAAAAACCCCCGTCAGCTCAGCAGCTGCACGAGGGTTGCGCGTTGATGGACTTGATCAGTCAGGCACCAACGCGCATACGGATTACTACGAGCTTTCCAGAAGTGTTCATCGCCCCACGACGGTAGCCTCCGCACTGGTCAAACGTCAAATCCCGACGGTTGCTGGATCGCGCAGGTCAGGCGTTTTCGTCGTCGCCTGATACCGGTGCCATGATGCATGCATGGCCACCGATTCAGCGGAGGAAGCCCGATCCACACCGCCGGTGGTGATCAGCATTTCTCCGATGGCTCACTTCGCGGTGGGTTTCTTCGCCCTCGGGCTGCTCGTGCCGGTGCTGACCTGGCCGGTGACGGCACCGCTGCTGATCATCCCGGTGCTGTTGTCGGCGTTGATTGTTCGTCTTCGCACAACGGCCGACGGCAACGGTGTCACGGTGCGCACACTGCTCGGCAGCCGATCGGTGCGGTGGGAGGAAATCGACGGGCTGCGATTCCGCAGGGGCTCGTGGGCGCGCGCTCAGCTCAAAAGCGGGCGTGAGATGCGGTTACCGGCGGTCACATTTGCGACGCTGCCGCAGCTGACCCAGGCCAGCGCCGGCCGAGTGCCCAATCCGTACGCGGACTAGCTCACCGGGTTGGCGCCGTTGAGCAGCATCCACAGTCCGACGCCGGCGCCGATGCCCACCACCAGCGCGGCAAACGACCCTATGAACGGTCGCCGGGCCCAGCCGCGACCTGCGTCGAAGCCATATTGTCCGGGGCCGACCAGGATGACCGCGGCGGCCATCACGATCAGGGTGATCTCGTATTCGTGCCCACTGGGCAGGAAGTACGGGAACGACCGGGGACTGTGCTGAGCTGACATCCCGGCAAGCAGGCTGTTGGTCAGGTAGGCCAGCGCGCCCGCCGCGGCCAGGGGGGTGAACAGGCCCAGGACCAGCAGCACTCCCGCCGCGATCTCGCCGCCGGCGGCGCAGTAGGTGAGGATGTCGGCGTGCTGGTAGCCGATGTCGGACAGCGCGTTCTTGAAGCCCGTCAGACCCTGTCCGCCCCACCAGCCGAACAGCTTCTGCAGCCCGTGCGCGATGAATACGCCACCGAGGCCTATCCGCAGAATCAACAGGCCCAGGGACTGGGTGCCGCGACGGGCGGCGGCGCGGACCCGCTCGTCGTCGAAGTGCTCGTGTTCGCCCATCCCGTCAGGTGTGAAAATCGAGTGCGTGCCGGTCGGCTGGGGCTGATACGGCAACGGCTCGTGGCCGCCCATCACCCCCACCCCGCTGACCGACGAGCGGACGCTGCCGGAGTCAGTGGAGTCGTAGTGCGGAATCAGGGTCGTCTCGAAATCGCCTGCATAGGTGTCCGATGGCAGGTCGTCTTCGGGGTCGACCAATCTCGCCGAAGTCGGCCGCTCCGCAGTTGGCACCGCGGATGAGTCCGGTCGTTGCCAGTGTGCTTCTTTCGATTGACTGCTCACTCGTGTCAGGGTAAGGGCAATTTCCTGGGAATCGGGGATTTGAGCGGCGCTTTCGCTGTTCCGATTTGCCCGCCGTCGCAGGCGGGACGTTGTTTGCGGGCGGCGGCGGATGGCGCGCGGTACCCGTCACGGGCACCGGAGCGGACATGTCCGTAATCTGGCAGCTATGCAGTTGTGGAGGTCGGGGCGGGGCAGTCTGGCTGTGCTCTGCTCGGCGATGCTCGTTTTGGCTGGTTGCGCCCAGTTCAACGATATTCAGTCGCAACCGTTCACCACCGATCCCGAGCGGCAACCTCCGCCGAGTTCCACACCGCCGCCACCGCCACCGCTGCCTGACAAGCCATTCCCCAAGGAATGCCCCGCGCCGGGAGTGATGCAGGGCTGCCTGGAGAGCACCAGCGGCCTGCTCATGCAACCCGACAGCAAGTCGGCTCTGGTCGCCGAGCGGACGACCGGCGCGGTCAAAGAGGTGTCCGTCAGCGCCGAGCCCAAGGTGAAGACCGTCATCCCGGTAGACCCGGCCGGCGACGGCGGGCTGATGGACATCGTGCTGTCCCCGACCTACAAACAGGACCGGCTGATGTACGCCTACATCAGCACACCGACCGACAATCGGGTCATCCGTGTCGCCGACGACGACACCCCCAAGGAAATCTTGACAGGAATTCCCAAGGGCGGCAGCGGCAATACCGGCGCACTGCTTTTCACCAGCCCGACCACGCTGGTCGTAATGACCGGCGACGCGGGCAACCCGGCGATGGCCAATGACCCGGCATCCCTTGCCGGAAAGGTGATCCGCCTCGAGCAGCCCACCACGCTGCACCCCTCGCCGCCGACGACCGCGCTGAGCGGAATCGGCGCCGGCGGCGGCCTGTGCACCGACCCTGTCGACGGCTCGCTCTTCGTTCTCGACCGCGCACCCACCGCCGACCGACTGCAGCGAATCACCAAGGACTCCAAGGTTTCCACCGTGTGGACGTGGCCGGACCGACCGGGCGTGGCCGGCTGCTCGGCGTTGGACGGCACCGTGCTGGTCAACCTCGTCAACACCAAGCAGACGGTGGCCGTCCACCTGGCGCAGGGCACCGGCGCGGTCACCGGCCCACCCGACGTGGTCCGACAGGACACTCACGGACATGCCTGGGCGTTGCGGATGTCGCCGGACGGCAACGTGTGGGGCGCGACGGTGAACAAAACCGCCGGGGACGCCATGAAACTCGACGATGTGGTGTTCCCGCTGTTCCCACAGGGCGGCGGCTTCCCGCGGGCCAACGACGACAAGACCTAACGACTCAGGCTTGGTGGCCCGGCGTCAGATCGGCGACGTCGGGAAAGCTGACCAGTTCGTCCGTCGGCTCCCCAGCCGCTCCGGCACCGGGTTCCAGCAGGTAGCCGATGTGATCGCCGAGGTCGATCCGGTTCAGCGTCTTGCCGACGAACCACGCCACCGCGTCATCGAGAATCGGCATGCCGTGTGGGCCGGTGTGCCACGAGCAGTGATCGAATTTGTCGACCTGGTGACCGGTTTGGCCGCCGAACAGGCGCGCCAAGCCGATGTCGCGGCGTTGCACGACATGCACCGCCAGATAGTCGGATCGCGCCGCCACCCTGCAAGTGTGATTCACCCGCGAGATCCCGGCCAGAAATCGCGGCGGATGCATGCTGGTCTGGGTGGCGAAACCAACCAGGCAGCCCGACATTTCACCGTCGGCTTGAGTGGTCACCACAAACATCGTGTAGTCCAGCATCCCGACCAGCCGGTCGAATGGTTCATCGCCCACATCGCCATCATGACTTAATCGGCGCGGCGATTCGGACGCTAGCGCGATTACGTTGCGCCAGGGCTGCTTTCGCTGCCTCCGAACAGAAACTGTTCCACCAAAGCACTGACCAGCGGCGGGTTCTCCAAGCCGGCCAGGTGGGCCACCCCGTCGAGCACCCGGACCGACGAGCTGGGGATGGCATCGGCCATCGCGATCGCTTCACGCGGCGGAAAGGTCACATCCTCCGCGCCGCCGACAACGAGCACCGGCGTCTTGATGGTGCCCAGCAGCGCCCGCTGGTCCGGCCGGCGCGGGACCACACTCTTCACCGCCCACGAGACCGAAGCGACGTCAACGGCTTTCAACGCGGTAAGGACATGCTCGATGACCTCGGGACGCTGCCGAAAAGTGGTCGGCCCCAGAAATGCCTTCAGCACAGGCCGATTCAGCAGCGGTCCCATCCCTCCGGTCCAGTTCGCCAACGCAAGCAGGATCGCGAATTGC